>NZ_JAVFHM010000001.1:0-2195 GCF_041954005.1 Priestia sp. BR_2
ATACTGGAGCGGCCTATGCTACATATAAATTAGAAAATAAAAGTTTTAAAACCTTTCAAGGAAAAATCACATTAGATTCGAAATGGTTAAAAGGTGACTATGGAAAAACTACTGTGGCTTTCTACGCGGATGATCGATTGCTTTATGAAAAAGCTCTAACAAATACTAATCCAAGCGCTAGTTTAAAAGTAGCGTTGCCCAAAAATATTGAGTATTTCTATATCTTTGTAAGACAACAAGCTGGGAGCAAAGGGACGCATGGGGCAATTGTACAAGAAGGTAAATTTCTAACTTCAGGTTCTTATTTAAATACTCCAGAAACAGCTTACGATTCAGCTTTAACTGTTAAAGCAACTGGAACTAGCTACTATTACGCTGATACACTTAATTCTTCTACTGGCTTTAAAGATATTAAAGGAAATTTAATAACCGACGGAATTACATTTTCAAGATCATCTGGAGGAGGAGACTATGCTGCTTTTGATATTAAAGATGCAGGTTACACACAATTTGAAACAAAGCTATCGTTAGATGCAGATTATGTGAAAGGAAACTATGGACGAACCATTGTGGGAATCTACGCTGATGATTACTTACTGTATGAAAAAGAGCTTACCTCTCAAACAGATGTTCAAACAGTGAAAACAAATATTCCAAAAGGAACCACTCAACTCACATTAGTAACTAGACAATTAGGAGGTTCCAAAGGTGTCCATAGGGTAGTCTTTATTAATCCAGTTTTTAAAGCGGTAGGAACGCCTGTTACGGTTCCTTACACAATCTCTCCTATGACTGTAACTGGTGACAGCAGCTACTATTTTAAAGAGGGAAGCCTATACAGCACAAGCGAAAGTACAATCCCACAGTACTCTAATGGTTCCCTGGCTACCACTAGTATGATATTTGAGCAAGATCATAGCGGGCAAATATACGCTAGTTATAATATGAGTGATACTGACGTTAACTTCTTTAAAGCAAAGTTATCTGTAGACGGTCGGTATATTAACGGAGATTATGGTACTTCTGTAATTACAATTTATGCAAATGACCAAATAATCTACTCCAATACCTTAACTAAGAAAACGGGCGTCATAGATCTTAATTTAAAATTACCGTCTAACTTAAATACATTTGAAATTGTTACAGATCAAAAAGCCGGTACTAAAGGCGATTTACGTGTTACTCTTGGGAACCCAGTATTTCAGAAAATGCCTGCTTCAGCCAACTTAACTGCTAAACAAATTTCAGTTGTCAATAACTACAATAAAGCTGATACAATTACGGTTAAATCGCTGTCAAAAGGCGACAAAGTAAAAGTATATAATACTAAAGGACAGCTACTAGCTACTTCGGCTGCTGCCCCTAAAGATTCTGTTACTGTATCTATTAATCAATTAGGCACTGGAAAAGGTACGGTTTTAGTGTCTAGAATTACAGGCAGTAAGTTAGAAAGTGATAAAACATCCGCAGCATATGGAGCTGAAGTGAAGCCAGCCGTTTCTTCTGCAGTTGCAGCAAAAAATGTAACAGTAGTGAATAACCGTGGCAAAGATGATGTAATTACCGTAAAAGGGTTAATTAAAAATGATACAGTCAAAGTATATGATAGTAAAGGCAAGCTTTTAGCTATTTCAAAACCAGCTGCTAAAGATAGCGTAGTTATTTATGTTAAACAACTAGGATCAGCTAAAGGTACTGTATTAGTATCCCGTACATCTACAAACAAACTAGAAAGCAGCAAAACTTCTGTTAATTACACTGCAGAACCATCAGTTTCTACCAAGTTAGTAAGCAGTCAAGTTAAGGTCATCAATAACCGCAATAAAAATGACATCGTCACTGTAAACAAACTGGCTAAAGGCGAAAAAGTAAAAGTATATAATGCAAAAGGACAGTTACTGGCTACTTCCGGTGCAGCCGCTAAAGATACTGTGACCGTTTCTATTAAACAATTAGGAACAGGTAAAGGTACAATATTAGTATCACGGATTAGTCCAAGTAAACTAGAAAGTGATAAAATATCTGTTAACTACAACGCAGAATAAAACTAATAGAAAGACGTTTCCTTATAGGTGACGTCTTTTTATTGTACCTTTTCGTTATTTTAAGATTCACTTTCTCCTTTACATAGAGATCCTTTCGACCGCCTAACTCACCTTTTTTCGTCCACCAAAAGTATTTCCAATAAAAAAAGA
>NZ_JAVFHM010000002.1:0-1963 GCF_041954005.1 Priestia sp. BR_2
ATTTTTTGAAAGTAGGTTTGATACAAATGAGAAATTATCCTCTATCGATTTTTATCTTAGCAATAAGGGCTTTTGCTATTGGGATGACTGAATTTGTGCTAATGGGTATTTTACCTGACGTAGCACAAGACTTAGATATAACAATCTCTAAAGAAGGGCAATTTGTTTCCGTGTATGCCTTAGGAGTCGCTATAGGTGGTCCTATTATGACCTTGCTCACACTAAAAGTACCACGTAAGAAATTAATCATTATTTTAATTCTTTTTTCTATCATTGGAAATCTTGGTTCAGCACTTTCACCCAATTATGGTTCTTTAATATTATTCCGTATCATTGCTTCTTTAACACATGGAACTTACATGGGTGCTTGTGCTCTTTTAGCCACTAAATTAGTTTCCAAAGAGCGTTCTGGACGTGCAGTTAGTTTTATCTTTGCAGGTCTTTTGAGCTCTAACGTATTAGGAGTTCCTGTTGGTACGTTTGTTGGTCAACAATTGAGCTGGAGATATAGTTTTGGAGTTATTACGGTTCTCGGGATTATATCACTTATAGGAATTATATTTTTTGTACCCACTAACAAAGACCAAAGCGAGTTTAATGTAAAAAAAGAAATTCTTGCTTCTATAAAGCCACAAACAATCTTGACGTTATTTATCACGTTTTTTGGGTTCGGTGGAATGTATTTAGCGTTCACGTACATTACACCCATTTTAACGGATATCACCCATTTTAAAGCTAGTAACGTCTCTTGGATTTTGTTGATATTTGGAGTAGGTTCTACTATTGGTAGTATTATTGGGGGCAAGTTATCAGATTGGAAGCTTATGCCTTGGCTTATTATAAATATCATTTTGCTTATTGTGGTAATGGTTTTATATGGAGTTGTTGCTCCTTATAAGGGACTTGTTATCCCGTTAACATTTGTTTGGGGGTTAATAGCCTACTCGCTTTTACCAACTATTCAGTCAAGGTTAGTACTTCTAGCATCGGATGCTCCAAACCTTGCATCAACACTAACAAATACAGCTTTTAATATAAGTATCTCTTTTGCTGCCTTTTTTGGAGGAGTCATTATTGATGTGTTTAGTTTATCCCTTATCTTCTTTATTGGTGCTATCCAGTCTTTTGTGGGGTTAATTTTAGCATTAATTAGTTATTTCGTGGATAGAAGGAAAAGCGCCGATACACAAGTAGAAGGACAGTAAGAGAAAATGCTACTTTTCTCTATTCGTAAGCAGAACTCAATTTTATAAGTTCTAAACTATGCTCCTGGTAGAAGCCAGGAGCATTTATTTTTTATTATCCATGTGATTTATGAAATTTTCTATTTGCATTAAAGTTTACTTCAACGTTTATAATGTTAACAGAACAAACGTTAAAGTGAGGTTTAATTTATGGCAGAGTATAATATTAATGAAGTATCAAAGATGATGGACATACCTTCTCATCCCATACGATTTTATGAAAAAGAAGGGTTAATACCTTTTGTTAAAAGAGGGGAAAATGGATATCGCATTTTTCGAGAAGAAGACCTTGGATGGTTAGATTTCATTAGATGTTTAAAGATAACTGGCATGCCAGTAAGTGAGCTTAGGGAGATTATTACACTCACCATAAATGGCGAAGATAACTTTGATTTAAGACGAGCTATTTTATTTAATCATCTAGAGAATTTAAAAGAACAACAAATACAATTGGATAAAGCCTTTGACAAAGTATATACGAAGTTAAAGTACTTCGATAAACTTGAAGAAGAATTTAAGAATAAAAATAAAACAATGTAAAGATATAGAATATATCAAGATGCACGTGAAAATAGATTAATCGCTAATTTTTATTTCTATTTTATCTTCTTTTGCTTAACAGAACAGTGAGAAAACCAGGCCATTCACAATAATATATGAAGAAAAGATATGAATTCCTTAGTAATCAAGAGTTTACGCTTTTTTGCTAACTAATCATA
>NZ_JAVFHM010000003.1:0-5156 GCF_041954005.1 Priestia sp. BR_2
CTGTTAGCTTGGTGTAAAGAGCATAATGTGCCAACCGTATTTTGGAACAAGGAAGATCCTGTTCACTTTAATCGTTTTATTGAAACAGCTAGACGATTTGATTATATTTTCACAACGGATGAAAACATGGTTCCTTACTACCAAGAAAGAGCTGGACATCAAAACGCATTTGCGCTACCGTTTGCTGCGCAGCCGGCTATTCATAATCCGGTTAAAATTGTAGATGAACGCGAAAACAAAGCATGTTTCGCTGGATCTTATTATCGTCACCATGAAGAAAGATGTATTGATATGGATCGATTATTAGATGCTGCGGCTAAAGTGGGACTAGATATTTACGATCGAAACTATATTCAAAACTTAAAAGGGCTTATGCCAAATCATCAATTCCCGGAACGCTTTGTTCCTTATGTAAAAGGAAACTTAAAGTATTACGAAATTGATAAAGCATATAAAGGCTACAAAGTTATGATTAACGTAAATACAGTAAAAGAATCTCCGACGATGTTCTCTCGCCGTGTGTATGAAGGGTTAGCATGCGGAACGCCTGTTATTAGTACGTACGCACAGGGAATTGGAGAAATTTTCGGTGATCTTGTTTATATGTCTGAAGATCCAACGAGTTTGCATGAAGAATTCAAGCAGCTGTTAGAAGACGAACGTTACTACGAAGAAAAAGCATTAACGGGTATTCGAGATGTATTAACTAAGCATACGTATACGCATCGCTTAGAGTACATTATTGAGAAAGTGGGCTTAAACTTTGCTTTTGAACTGCCAACAGTTACGGTAGTTGCGATTGCTAATACGCGTCAAGAGTTTGAGAACATCATTGATCAATTTAACCGTCAAGCTTATGACAATAAGCAATTATATATTTTAGTAGATACATTCCATGGCTATTTAGATCTTTATAATAAGTACAACACAAAAACCATTCACACATTTGTTCGCAGTTATATGCACAACTACTTAAACATTCGCGATTGGATTTCAAGTGAGTATGTAACGTACTTTGGCCAAGACAGCTATTATGGGCAAAATTATTTACTAGACTTAATGCTGAGCACAACGTTTACAGACAGTGATTTTATTGGTAAAACAACTCACTACAGTGTGGAAAACGGAAAGCTTGAAGAGAAAAATGCAGGTCAGGAATACGAGTTTGTAAGAGAGTTATCGTCACAGAGCTCTGTTGCTAAAACAAATGTATACAGCAATCTTTCACTTGAGCAAGTAATTAATCTCTTTGAACAAGATCAAAGTCTTGCGTCATATGCTAAATACGGCAAGCAGTTCTTTAGTAATGACAAATTTAATTACTTGAAATTAGAAGATAGCAGCAAGGACGACATCACTGCTATGGTAAATAAAATAGAGCTGTGAGGTTACAAAAATGAAAAAGATATTATTTGCAGGACATGATTTGAAATTTGCACGTATCATTATGGACCGTTTGGCAAGCCGTCCGGGGTTTGAAATTAAAACGGACGAGTGGAGTGGCCATAATGCTCATGATGAAGAGCAGAGCCAAGCTTGCTTAGAGTGGGCAGACGTTATTGTTTGTGAATGGGGACTTGGAAATGCAGTGTGGTACTCTCATCATAAAAAGCCTCATCAGCATTTAATTGTACGCATGCATCTTCAAGAGCGTGATACGATTTATCCTCATAGTTTTAACATGGAAAATATCGATAAAATTATCGCGATTTCTCCATACGTATATGAAGAATTTTATCGAACGTTTAATTTTCCGCGTGAAAAGATGACGATGATTTATAACGTAGTCGATACAGAAAAAGTGGATGGTTCTAAAACGGAAGATGCTAAGTATCATTTAGGCATCATCGGAATTTGTCCGCAGCGAAAGCGTCTAGACTTGGCTGTAGATATGCTAGATAAGTTATGGCATCAAGATAATCGCTATAAGCTGTTTGTTAAAGGAAAAATGCCGCAGGAATATTCATGGCTGTGGAATAAAGAAGAAGAGCGTGAATATTACGAAGCAATTTTTAATCGTATCGAAAAAGCTCCATGGAAAGACGCTGTTATTTTTGAAGGGTTCGGTGATATTTCTGAATGGCTTTCAAAGGTAGGAATTATTCTATCAACAAGTGATTTTGAAAGCTTCCACCTTTCACCAAGTGAAGGGATGGCTTCAGGTGCTTATCCAATTATTCTCAACTGGGACGGCAGTGATACGATTTATCCGAAAGAGTATCTTCTATCTGATGTTGAGGAAGCAGTAGCGCGTATTCTAGCACTGAACTCAAAAGAAACAGATACAGAGCTTCAAGCTTCTTTAAAAGAGTATGTAAAGCAGCACTTTGGAGCTGAAAAAGTAACGAATCAATGGGAAGAGTTAATTGTGAACGTTGCGGAACCTGTTTTAAGTTAATCTATAAGTTCCTTTTGAAATTTATAGTTTGTATGCGTACAGCGCGCATATGAGAAAGTGGGAAATGACTGAATGATAAATACAAAAAAAGCATTAACAGCATTGGATGAAGAAAAAATTCAAAAGCTGATGAGGATCTTACCGAAAAGTCGGAATAAAGATCCGCTAGCAGCTGCTAAAAACATTATGGGTAATAAATATCCGCTTCCGCCTTTTGGGGTCATTCGATACCCAAAAGGAATTCTATGGAACGAAGATAAATCTAGAAGTTTTTTACGCTTGATTCATGGTCATACTTTTTTAGGATGTTTGACGGATGCTTACGAAGAGACAAAAGAAGAGCAGTACAAAGATAAAGCCATTGGTTTAGTCAAAGATTGGATTCAAAAAAATCCTTATCCTAATGGTTCAAATGAAATGGCTTTTCACGATGAAACAACGGCAATGCGTTTGCAGTATTGGTTGAGATTATACATCTTAGCAAAGGACAAGCTTGCTTCATCGGATGAACAGCTTCTCTTAGAGAATATGGCTAAAACAGCTAATTTACTATCTCAAGATGATTTCCATTCAACAAATACAAATCACGGCATGTTCCAAGATATTTCTTTGCTTGCTTACGCGATGTATTTCGAAGAGGCAGATAATGAGTCGGATCGTTATCGTGATATTGCATTAAAGCGTCTTGTGGATTATTTTACCTATGTGTATACAGAAGAAGGCGTACATAAGGAACATTCGCCGTCTTATCATTTTCTTGTATCCAATTATTTGAATAAATTGGTTGTATGGCTGAAGGATTTGAGCCCTAACCACGCAAAGTTTTTCGTGGATTTATTTAAAAAGACAGAAAAATATGCAACCTATATTATTCGACCAGACGGATTATTCCCGCCTCTTTGTGATACAGAGTCTAAGCCTGTTGTAAACAGCAGCTACCGAAGCTTGTACAAAAGTGAAGAGTTTTTATATGCAGTTCATCAAGGTAAAGCTGGCAGAATGCCTGTCGAAAAAGATGCGGTGTTCAAAGACTCGGGTTATGCGATTTTCAGAAGCGGGTGGGAAAGAAAAGAAAAAGAAACGTACGTACTGTTTTCTGCAGCTTATCACACTAGTTACCATAAGCACAGTGATGACTTAAATATGCACATTTATTCAAACGGTGATATCATTACAGAAGCTGGACCGAATGGATATAATTACAAAGATAAGTTTACGAAATATGCGTATTCTTCATTTGGACACAACACGCTAATCGTGGATGGACGCGGTCTTCCTCGAGTAGATCATCAGCACGAAAAAGTATATATAAAAGATTATCAGCTAACGGAAGACTACTCGGAAGCAACGGGAGTGAATGAACGTTATAGTGGAGTTACTCACACACGTAACGTACGCTATAACAAACAGCTTGAGCATATCACTGTACGTGATCAAGTCGCTTCAGAAGATACTCATCAATACAAGCTGTTTTGGCATGTGGCTCCGGACTTAGAAGTTCACGTAAGAGATCAAATTGTGGAGTTATTTAGAAACAATAACAAAGTAGCTGAACTTGAAATTACGTCTACTACAGACGTCAATATACGAGCTGTGCGTGAACAAACAGTTCCGCACGTGCAAGGATGGGTATTTCCTAAAATGGAATCGAAAAAACCTGCTACTGTGCTTGAGCTGGATTTCAGCAGCGGCACAGATTCGGTTGAAGTAGTGACAGAGTTCCGCTTGGCGAATTATAAAATCGCAGCAAGAGATCAAGGGCCATTTGAATTAGAGTCACATTACCAATCTATGAATGGCGTGAAGTATCATTTTGTTCCAGCAGCTGATGAGACATTACAGGATAAATTGGTTATTGTCTTTTCTGCTTTAGCTAATAAATATCATTATGTATATAATTATATGAAAACGTTAGATGAAGTGGGAGCGAATAAACTGTTCATTTTAGATGATTTTGGTGAACAAGGCTCTTACTACTTAGGCAAAAATAGAAATCATGTGATTGAAACAAGCGTATCTTCGCTTATTCAATATATTATGTCCAAGCACGGTTTTACGCACAAAAATGTCATGACCGTAGGCTCGTCTAAAGGCGGCTATGCGGCGTTATACTATGGTATTAAGTATCATTTTGGACAAGTAATTGCCGGTGCTCCTCAAAGTAAGTTAGGAGACTTCTTGATTGATCAGGCAGAGCATGTCAACATTGCAGAGTATATTTCGGGCTCGGATAATGTAAACAAAGAATACTTAAATCAAATTCTATTTAACTTACTAGATCAGCCTGTAGATAGCGCACCAGACATCCGTTTGTATGTAGGAACGTGGGATTATCATCATAAAAGCCATGTTCTTCCGCTGTATCACCAGCTAAAAGACAGAGGGTATAAAGTAACGCTAGATTTAGAAGATCGAGCAAATCATAAAGACTTAAAAGGTTATTTTCCTCTGTATCTTGGCCGAACGATTAGCGAAATTTTAGATGTGCAGTATGTCGAACACGTGCCATTTAAAATTAAAAGAGCTCTTTTAAAAGATAACAAGAGCTACTTTATTGCAAGGTGTGATACAGAAGGCCACGGTAATTTGGAGTACGCATACTACATTTACAAAGACGATAAAATCGTTCACAAAACGTCTTATATCGAGGAAGAAATTTTCCGCTATAAGCCAAGAGCTAAAGGCGAATACAGATGTAGAATTTTTGTAAGAAATCAATACAAACAAAAAGCGGTTAGAGACACAAATAGTGTCTTTA
>NZ_JAVFHM010000004.1:0-938 GCF_041954005.1 Priestia sp. BR_2
GTATAATAGTTGAATAAAAGAACCATTTATTTCTTATAGAGCAAGCGGTTGAGAACACTTTATCAGCGCATTACAAAAGAAACAACATTTCACGAAATGGTAATTTAACAAAAAAGGAGAAAACAACAGTGGGATTTTTAATTGGTATATCAGGAAGCATTATTGTAGATCAAGGAGGACGCTTTCCAGGCTATAAGCGAGCGTATGTGAATAACGACTATATCGAATCAACAGCGCTCAGCGGCGGAGTTCCTTTTATCTTGCCAGTGCTAAAAGACGAAGAAATGATGAAAGCGCAGGCAGAAAGTATAGACGGGTTGATTTTATCAGGTGGTCAAGACGTTAACCCCCTTTTATACGGTGAAGAACCGACAACCAAAACGGGGTCACCTTTTTTAGCACGAGATCAGTCTGAACAGCTATTGTTAAAGCATGTGATCGATCAAGGAAAGCCGGTATTAGCAATTTGCCGCGGCTTACAAATTTTAAACGTTGCTTACGGCGGCACTCTTTATCAAGATATGTCAGACATTAAAGAGTCATTTATCAAACATGATCAATACAACAACACAAGCGACCCTTCTCATTCCATCATGATTAAAGACGGAACACGCCTACATGACCTTTACGGCAATCAAGCTCTTATTAATTCATTTCACCACCAAGCTATTAAAGACGTAGCGCCTGGTTTTGAAGTTTCCGCATGGGCAAAAGATGGAGTTATTGAAGCCATTGAAAAACAAGGAGAACAATTCGTAGTCGGAGTCCAGTGGCATCCAGAAATGATGGCAAAAGAACATGCTTCAATGCTAAACTTGTTTAAACTGTTTATGGAGCATGTGCAGCAGTCGGCTGTAAAAAAAGTCAGCATTTGACGTTTTAATCTACTGCGTCACCAATACAAAAAGGCAGGCCGTTATAATGGCCTGCCTTTTTGT
>NZ_JAVFHM010000005.1:0-515 GCF_041954005.1 Priestia sp. BR_2
TTTTTTCTCTATCCATATGTAAAAGCAACTGATGCACGTAAACTAGTTGCGGTTTCAAGTGCCAACCTTTTCGTAACGCTTTTTTATATGTCTATGGTTTTTGCTAGTCTAATCTTTTTTGAAACTAGGCAAGATCTCTATCTTACTCCCCAGCCTTTATTGTATATGATTAAATCCTATTCCTTTCAGATTGTTGAACGAATTGATTTGTTTTTTTTATCCATCTGGATTATATCTGTTGTTACATCTATCGCGAGCTGGATTTTTCTTGCCTCTAATGGTTTTAAGTACTTTTTTGGACGTGCCAATCACGCTGGGTTTCTTCCATATACTGCGGGGATTGTTTTCATAATCACTCTTCTTCCTAGAAATGAAACTGACCTTCAAAAATTCAATAAGATTTTAGAACCAGCACACTTAGGATTTATCGTGGTCATACCACTATTTTTATTCTTATTTTCGTTTTTCTTTGCTAAAAAAAGACCAGGAGATCGCAGTGTATGAAGGTTAAAACA
>NZ_JAVFHM010000006.1:0-929 GCF_041954005.1 Priestia sp. BR_2
AAGTAAAGGAGAAAAGACATAAACCAACAAACACAACCTTTAAACCCTATCGCCTTCCACCTTGGTCCACTTGAGGTTCATTGGTATGGAATTATCATAGGAATAGGAGCTTTCTTAGGCTTCTTGTTAGCCTCGAAAGAAGGAAAGAAACGAGGTTTCCCCTCAGAAACCATCTCTGATTTACTTCTGCTAGCACTACCCATTGCTATCGTTACTGCTCGAATTTACTATGTACTTTTTGAATGGAGTTATTATAAAGACCACCCAGGCGAAATTATCGCAATTTGGCATGGAAGCATAGCTATTCACGGTGGAATTATTGGATCTGTATTAACAGCTATATGGTTTTGCAGAAAAAAGAATCTTTCTTTTTGGAAAATGGCTGATGTTTTAGCTCCTAGCTTATTATTAGGCCAAGCTATTGGCCGGTGGGGAAACTTCATGAATCAAGAAGCACATGGCGGATCTGTTACACGTCAGTTTTTAGAAACTTTACATTTACCTGATTTTATTATTAACCAAATGTATTTCTATGGAACTTATTATCATCCTACGTTCCTCTATGAATCACTTTGGAACATTATAGGTGATCTTGTACTAATTGCACTATGAAAATCCTTGTTAAAAAGAGGAGAAGTCTTTCTTACTTACCTACTATGGTATTCGATAGGAAGATTTTTTATAGAGGGATTGCGTACGGATAGCTTAATGCTAACTTCTCATATCAGAATAGCTCAATTAGTGTCTTTCCTTTGCGTATTAGGCAGTTTGATATTGCTATGGTATAGACGCAAAAAAGGTCTAGCAATTAGCAAGGCTGCCTCTCTCTCATAAGAATATACATTTTCATTTCGGCTGTAAAATTAGTAGTCTATGGACGATGCTTTAAATATAAAAGCAGGTATTAAAGAATACAAACCAATAAAAGC
>NZ_JAVFHM010000007.1:0-556 GCF_041954005.1 Priestia sp. BR_2
CATATAAAGAGTGTAAGTGAAGTTGCAAACAAAAATACACCTGTTCTTCCCCAAAACCCACTATTAGTTGAAGAAACACCTGAGTATATCAAAGCGAAAAGTTTCAATGAACTATTTGAAGAGTTTTCACATAGATGGGTAGCTATTAACGGCGGAGGTCCAGAGGCTGTAGAAGGTGTGTTAGTTCAAAGTCGCAATGGAAACTTTACTCTTGTACAAAATAATCAAGTTTTACGTTTACAACCAAGACACGTAAAAACCATTGCTTTAGGATCAAAAGGATCTTTCAAGCAAAATGAAGAAAATTCTGAGCAAAATGGAGATACAAATGAAGAAAATTCTGCACAAGAGTCAACTACAGGAGATAAAACTGGAGGTCGCACGGGTGGCCGTACTGGAGACCGTACAGGAAAACGTACAGGAAAACGTACAGGAGGTCGCACAGACGATCGCTCTCGAGGAAGCCGTACGGGTTCACGTTCTTCAACATCAGGCGAAAAAGTTATTAAAACGAAAAATTATCGTTGGAAAGCATGATGAAATGGAACATAAAAGG
>NZ_JAVFHM010000008.1:0-3515 GCF_041954005.1 Priestia sp. BR_2
TTATACAGCTAACCGATGGCTGGTTTTTTAGTATCTTTTTTTCGATGTAATGATTTTGTCTAGATTATGGAGGGTGTTAAATTATAAACCTTTTCCAGTTATTTCTGATGATAGAAGTGGCAAAATAATAAAAAGAAATAAATCAATAGCCCGGAAAGGGTGTTTTTATGAAGGTATTTAAAGATATCCATTCAATAATCGGAAATACTCCAATTGTAGAAATAAACAGCTTTTCTTTGCCGGAAGGTGTCCATATTTTTGCCAAGCTTGAATTTATGAATCCAGGAGGAAGTGTGAAAGACCGATTAGGTCAGGAGCTTCTAAGAGATGCAATTGAAAGCGGAAGGTTAAAAAGAGGCGGAACTATAATTGAACCAACCGCTGGAAATACTGGGATTGGTATAGCCCTTGCTGCGCTAAACCAAGATATAAATGTGATCTTTTGTGTTCCTGAGAAATTCAGTACAGAAAAGCAGCTAATTATGAAGGCGTTAGGAGCGGAAATCGTTCACACCCCTACTGAAAAGGGTATGAAGGGAGCTATTGAAAAAGCTGCAGAGCTGGTGGAAGAAATCCCTGGTTCCTTCTGTCCTCAGCAATTTTCCAATCCTGCCAATCCTCAAACGTATTATAAAACCCTTGGCCCTGAAATCTGGGACCAGATGGATGGAAAAGTGAATATATTCGTTGCTGGAGCTGGATCTGGAGGGACCTTCATGGGTACGGCTAAATTTTTAAAAGAAAAAAATAAGGAGATCAAAACGGTAATTGTTGAACCTGAGGGTTCAATTATCAATGGCGGGCAGCCAGGACCTCATAAAACAGAAGGGATTGGAATGGAATCGTTGCCTGATTTCATGGACCCGTCTTATTTTGACTACATCCATACTATTTCTGATCAGGATGCCTTCAGTCTTGTAAGTGAACTGGCATTAAAAGAAGGACTATTGGTTGGAAGTTCATCGGGTGCAGCTTTTAAGGCTGCTCTTATTGAAGCTGAACATGCGGCTACAGAAACGAATATTGTTGTTATTTTTCCAGATGGAAGTGATAGATACTTAAGTAAGAATATTTATGAAGGTGGGATTTAAGATGAAAAGGAAGACAAAGCTTATTCATGGAGGGATCAGCAGTGACCCGCATACTGGTGCAGTTTCAGTGCCAATCTACCAGGTCAGTACCTACAAACAGGAAGGTGTAGGGGGACATAAAGGTTTTGAATATTCACGTACCGGTAATCCAACAAGGCAGGCTCTTGAAGAATTAATAAAAGAGATTGAAGGCGGCACTGCCGGCTTTGCTTTTGGTTCGGGAATGGCTGCTATTACAGCAGTCATGATGCTGTTTAATAAAGGAGATCATGTCATCATGACAGATGATGTATATGGCGGAACATTCCGGGTGATGAGCAAAGTGCTGAATCGATTTGGAATTGAATCTACCTTTGTAGATACAAGCAACCTAAAAAATATCCACAGTGAGATACGTGAAAATACCAAAGCTCTTTATTTAGAAACACCAACCAATCCGCTTTTAAAAATTACAGATATTGAGGCAGCTTCCAGGTTGGCAAAAGAAAACGGTCTGTTAACTATTGTTGATAATACTTTCTCCACCCCTTACTGGCAAAATCCAATTGAACTTGGTGCAGATATTGTATTGCACAGTGCCACCAAATATATTGGAGGACATAGCGATGTGGTAGCAGGTCTTGTGGTTGTAAACACCGAGAAGCTTGCACAGGATCTCCACTTTGTGCAAAATTCTACAGGTGGTGTACTGGGACCTCAGGATTCATGGCTATTAATGAGGGGGATCAAAACCTTGGGTATCAGAATGGAAGAGACAGAGGAAAATACTGCCGCTATTGTAAATTTCCTGACTCAGCATCCTTCTGTCAAAAAGGTATTTTATCCTGGCCTTGAGAACCATCCAAACCATGAAATTGCCAAAAAACAGGCCAGAGGTTTTGGAGGAATGGTGTCATTTGATGTGGGCAGTGGGGAAAAAGCAGATCATCTATTAAGTAAAATTCATTACTTCACTTTAGCTGAGAGTCTTGGTGCGGTTGAAAGTTTAATATCCGTGCCGGCCCGCATGACACATGCATCCATTCCAGCGGAGCGAAGAGCAGAGCTCGGCATTACTGAAGGTTTGGTTCGCATTTCGGTAGGGCTAGAGGATGTAGAAGATTTAATTGAGGATCTTCGAAAGGCGCTTGAGTAAACAACCAATTATTTTAAAAGCAGTTCAAGACAAAAAAACTGTTTTTGCCATTTGTCATGAACCACAAGTGTTAATCGATACAGACCTTTTAAAAGGTGTCGACATCACTGGCCATAAATCCATTCGCAACGATTTGAAAAATGCTGGTGTAAATTATAAAGACGAAGAAGTTGCCATTAACAAAAATATTGTAACAAGTCGAGAACCAAAAGATATTCCAGCATTCAATCGTGAATCACTAAAACTTTTAGCTAAATAACAATGGTGATGTAAAAACTTAAATGTTTTTAACTTACGGATTCTTTAATCAGAATCCGCAAGTTGATCAAACAAACATATGAATAAAGGAGGTATTTCGTTGTCATCATTAAAAGGAAAAAAAGTGGTTGTTTTAGGAGGTACATCTGGTATTGGTTTAACCGCTGCTAAGGGGTTTCTCGATGAATCTGCTCAAGTCATTATTGCTAGCCGTTCTGCTTCAAAATTATCTGACGCAAAAGTGAAGATTGGTGGTAACGTAGAGGGCTATGAAATCGATTTTCGTAGCGAGGAAAAGGTTGCTGACTTTTTCAAGAAGGTTGGAAAATTTGATCACCTAGTGGTGACTGCAGGTGAAGGCGCAATGGGTCACTTTAGCGAACTGCCTGTTGCAATAGTAAGAGAGGCTTTTGATAGTAAGTTCTGGGGGCAGTATATTTCGGTTCGTGCTGCTCTTCCATACTTGAATAATGAAAGTTCTATTACATTAACTTCGGGTGTATATGGTGTGCGTCCTCCTCAAGGTGCAACGACTCTAGCTTCCATTAATTCAGCAATCGATGGATTAGTACGAGGACTTTCAGTAGACCTGGCACCTATCAGAGTAAACGTAGTATCACCTGGTATTGTTGACACTCCTCTTTATGGCGGAATGTCAGAAGATCAAAGACAAGTTATGTACCATGGGATTGCTAAGCAATTACCTGTCGGACGTATTGCTCAACCTAAAGATATAGCTGAAACCTATGTTTACCTAGCGAAAAATGGGTTTACAACTGGCACATCCGTTCTTATCGATGGAGGAGCTCATCTGATCTAATCCATTGATATCAAAGTCGATTGATAAATTGGTTTAGAATAGAAGTGGTGAGGATGGCCTATGAGTGTCAGACACTCATAGGCCATCCTCACTTTCTTTGTTTTTTTGCACAGACGGAAGCAGAAAGGGGCATATCATGCAATAAAGAATGGAGTTGTTGGTTACGGGAATTCTAAATATATGCGTACTTTATACGTAGAGACGTTAACAG
>NZ_JAVFHM010000009.1:0-576 GCF_041954005.1 Priestia sp. BR_2
GTGTGTATAACCTATAGAAAACTAGTTACTACAAAATACAAAGAAAAAACGCCACTTGCTCTAGTAAGTGGCGTTTTTTCTTTTAAAATATTTGAGTAAAAGCTACAATTAAAATCGTAATTCCGCTTATTAACGTTCCAAATTGACTCAATGTAAATTTCCCAATTTGAACATTTGCGGCTTTTTTCCCCACCATTACTCCTAGCCATACGGTGATAAAACTGCCAAAGGCTGATGTAAGCGAAATAGCTAAAGGTGATAAACCAAGTAAACCCGCTCCTAGACCGTTTGTAAGTGCATTTGCTGAAAGTGCAACACCTAGGACAATGCTTTCGATCCACCCAATATATCGTACGTTTTCTTGACCACTACTATCTAATTCATCACTTCCGTTATTTCTTTGGGATACAACTAATAAAATAATGCGAATCCCAATTAGCGTTAATAATACGACGGCTACAATAACATGGAACACTCCTGGCAAGATGGTTGAAATCCACCTGCCAAACGTAATTCCCACCATGCTAAAGAGGAAACAAATAGCCGCTATCAGTAAATTAGAAAGCCCTTTTATCC
>NZ_JAVFHM010000010.1:0-1746 GCF_041954005.1 Priestia sp. BR_2
AACTCAGCTTTCCATGTGTTATAAACGTGAATGCTGTCCAAAATCCATACCTCTTGCTTCCCCGTTCCGTCTTTATAATTTACATACGGCGGTTTGCTTTCATCTGCCCCCTCGCCATCCACGTGGGCTTTTTGAGCCATTCGCATGACGTCTTCAAATGATACAACCTCTCCTCCTTGCTTGCTTTTTTCATCCCAGTCATATCCATAGTTTCCAAGACTAACAATCATCTTATCTTTTAACGATTTTGATAAATTGTTTTGATACCAAGAAAATGAAGCAATAGGACCCGGGCTTTGAAAGTGCTCGTCGTACATCATTAAAATCATACGGTCATTATACTGTTCTAAATGGCTATAATCGAATGCTTTATTAGCTGGAGGCACATCCATAGTTACCATTAACCCATCTTCATGGAAGGCTGTATAAAGTTTCTTCATAAAGTCTGTTAGTAAGCCTCTGTCGCTGCTTTTGATATTTTCAAAATCTATATTTACCCCATCATATCCATTTTCTTTAATTTGATGATGTAAATTATGTATGAGTTTGGATTGTTCCTGAGGAGATTGCAGCAAGCGGTGAACCGTTTGCTCATCCCATTTTCCATTTGACTCGTTTGTGAGCAGCGGTAAAACCTTTGTATGATGCTTTTTAGCAAAATCTCCGATATCTTTTTGAACACTGCTTTTTAACTCCAAGTTCGAATTTAGTGAAAACCATTGAGGTACAAGGACGTCAATTTGGTCAATATTATTTTTTAATGAACGCTCACTATTTTTATCCCAATTAACATAGAACGCATAAACATCATCTTTGTTCACAATCCGGTTTTCTAAAAACTTTTTATGAGACTCATCTTCTGAAAAAGAAGAGAGCTGGCCGCTATCATTATCGGACGGATAAATAGTCGAAAATTCATTCTTTTCTTCAGTCCCCCATGTTGGCAAGACCGGATTAAAGTGAAGGCTTAAGCCTGAAACGAAAGCTGAAAAAAGAGTAAAAATAATTACGAGTATAAATAGACTTATAATAATGTGCCATCGTTTTAAAGAACTAGTCTCAAAAATGAATTTTTTTTTACTTTTGTCCGTGTGCGAACCAGCCGGCTGCTCACCTCGCTTGTTCTTTTTGTTGAATCGTGTTGTTTGCACATGCATACCTGCTTTCTATCCTTTTTAGCTATGATGTAAAGGAAAAAACGTTTCTACCTCTGTTTTTGTATCCTCTACGTATTTTTCTCACTTTCTCTACATTTTTTAGTTTGCTAGTAGAAAAAAGAGTGGAGATCCGCATTGTTTTTGTAAAAAGTTATATACTCAAAAGAGCGAAAACTTTTATACCCCTGTGCGTCTGACACTATAAGTTTTTCTGCAAACAAAAGGATAACAGAAGTAAATCAAGCGGTATATATGCTAATTTATCGAATTTAGAGATAACTTATGGAAGTGTAAGGCTTTACAGCTATATCTTTTTCTAGTTCTTATCTCGTCTTATTAGTTATTTAGACATGTATTTTTTTCATTTTCTTAAAGCTTTCTACTAAAAGTAGTGTATTGCGTAGAGAACTCCTGCGTTTTTACCTTATTAAAAATTCCCAACCAGCTAAAGCACTAGACGATTTAAAGGCGACACAGATTAACTCATAATAAAAAGCATGTTCTCGAGGGAGAACATGCTTTTTATTTAACGATGATAACAGGACATTCTGCGGATTGAGCAACTTCGTGACTTACACTTCCTAAAAAT
>NZ_JAVFHM010000011.1:0-1413 GCF_041954005.1 Priestia sp. BR_2
ATTCTATATAATCGCTACTATTTATCTGACCAAATGTATTCATGGGACCAACCCTCCTCTTGCACACAGTAATATCACTCTATACTTTAAAAGTTGTTATATAGGCTTTTTCAAAAGTTAAAATAAAAACCACGATTTACTCCGTGGTTTTTATTTCACAGGTAGGCCCTCTGCTTTACCCTTAGCTGGTTTGGTAATTTTCCACCCTAATAAGATGGCAATGAACCCTATAATTATTAGAAGATATAATGTCGGAACGAAACTTCCTAGATAATCATGCAGAAATCCAATTATGAATGGGCCGACTGCACCGATGATATATCCAATTGCTTGAGTCATTGCTGACCAAGTACTTGCTTCCATAGGGGAAGATGCCATATCTAATGGTAACAACAAAGTTAGCGACACAAGACCACCGGCACCAACCCCTAAACATATACTTGAAACAATAGGTGTTACGTTTGTAAAACATAAAAGGGATAAACCAATTATTATACTTAAAGTAAAGGTTGTAATCCAAAATCTTCTGCTCGGCAGCACTTTTAAAAGACTAGGTAATAAAAGAGTAGCCGGTAGCTGTGCAATCATAGCGATTGTACCTACAAGACCACCAAATGCTGGCGTCCACCCTTTTTCCTCTACAATAGCTGGTAGCCATGCTGCAAAACAATAAAATAGAAGAGTTACAATCCCTACAAAAGAAGTTAATAGCCAGGCTTTTTTATTTTTTAATGGTAAAGAAGCCTTCGTCTTTTGTGAAAAATTACTTGCAGGAATACGAGATTGTTTTATTACCATAAGCCAAAGTGGAATAGCGAGTAGAGCAAGAATACTCCAAAATGCTAATCCATTTTTCCATGAATGATTGAACCAGTGTTGAAGTGGTGTCATTAGCCCAATAGAAATAGATGCACCCACTACCATTGAAGTAGAGTATATGCTTATCATCGATGCTGCCTTGTCTGGAAAATGACTTTTAATGAAACCAGAAAGCAAAGGGCTTACAACACCAATTCCTGCACCAATTAATAAAGCCGTTATTAACAGGTAAATTGAGGAATTTGTAAAGACCCTTAGAAACGTTGCAATACCTATGCAAGTTATAGCGAAAGTGATCATCTTCTCTGGTTGATAGCGATTTGCTAAACGACCAGCAAATAACGAACAAAAACCAAAACATACCAAAGGAATGGAAGTGAGCAAACTAGCTAAAGTAGAACTCATACCTAGATCCTTCGTTATTCCATGCAATACTGGGCTAACTGAAGTTAGACCCGGCCTAAGGTTAAATGCAGCTAATATAAGTGCAAGTAGAAACAATTTATTACGATTGACCATACTAATTACCTCCGGTTAATTTCTTGAAATTTAATTCTCTTCTATGGTACATTAGGTTTCGTTATAAATAAAATG
>NZ_JAVFHM010000012.1:0-1698 GCF_041954005.1 Priestia sp. BR_2
GGCCTATTCAGCAAAGCAATGGCATACGTTCTTCAAGAAAACGGATTTGATACGGTAGAGGCGAATGAAGGGTTAGGATTTGAAGATGATACTCGCAGCTATACTGATGCCATCAGCGTGTTAAAAGTGCTGCGTCAAAAACCGGTTACGCTGATTACCAATAATCCGAAAAAGCTAATCGCGCTTGAGAAAAACGGCGCACTTTTATCAGGGCGCGTTCCACTTTGGGGAGATGTATCTCAGTTTAATGAAAAGTATTTAGATACTAAAGTTCAACGTTCAGGACACTTAAAAGAGGAGGTTCTTCTTTGATCAATCACGAATTTTATATGAATATAGCTTTACAAAACGCAAAAGCAACAAAAGGACAAACAGAGCCAAATCCGCTTGTAGGATCGGTCATTGTAAACGAGAATCGAATCGTTGGGATTGGTACGCATTTAAAAGCTGGCGAACCGCACGCTGAAATTTACGCGCTGCGAATGGCTGGCGAACAAGCAAAAGGAGCGACTGCTTACGTAACGCTAGAGCCTTGTTCACACCACGGACGTACAGGTCCTTGTGCTGAAGCGCTAGTTGAAGCCGGTGTAAAAAAAGTGGTCATAGCAACTTTAGACCCCAATCCTTTAGTAGCCGGTAATGGAGTTAAAATTTTAGAAAACGCAGGCATTGAGGTCATAACAGGTGTATGTGAAGAAGAGTCACGTCAAATGAATGAGGTCTTCAATAAGTATATTGTAACGAAGAAGCCGTTTGTTTCATTAAAGTCAGCGATTACGTTAGACGGTAAAATAGCAACTGCTTCTTCTCACAGCAAGTGGATTACGTCTGAGGAAGCTCGTTTGGATGTACATCAGCTGCGTCATGAAACAGCGGGTATCTTAGTAGGGGTGAATACGGTCATTAAGGACAACCCTGAGCTGACAACTCGCATTGAAGGCGGCCGAAGTCCAATTCGCATTGTGATGGATTCGAAGCTGCGAATACCGCTTGAATCTAAGCTAGCAACTGATTCTTTAGCCCCGACGTGGGTATTTACAAGTCAGAGCTATTCAAAAGAAAAAAAGGAAGAGCTCGAAAAGCAAGGCGTCGAAGTATTTGTCACAAGCGGTGAGGACAAGGTGAATCTTGAAGATATGCTTTCTATACTAGGTGAGAAATTCGTGTCGTCTCTTTTAATTGAAGGAGGGGGCGAAGTGAATGCCGCATTCCTGGAAAATCGTTTAATTGATAAATTGGTGCTGTATATGGCTCCAAAGCTTTCAGGAGGAAAAGAAGCTCCTACTTTCCTAGAAGGAAAAGGCGTAGAGAAAATGTGGGATGCAGTGGACGTGGAGCGTCTTTCTGTGACCTCAATCGGCAAAGACTTTAAATTTGTTGGATATCCTGTTTATAAATAAAAAATGTGAACAGGACTGTGACAAAAGTCGTTTAGTTAAAGCAAGATCCGAACGAAGTTAATTCTTGAATAAGAATCAGCTTCGCTCGGATTTTTTGTTGTTATGGTGAACAGAGGTTTCATGTATGCAGGTGTTTCTAGCAGTTGATTGTAGGGCAAGGCGAAGACTCCTGCGGGAAAAGAGGAACAGGTGAGACCCCGCAGAAAGCGAAGTCTTGCACGGAAATAAACGGAGCTGTAACAAGTAGTCCAGATTATTTATCCCACCTGTTCGACTTTAGATTGGATTGATGTAGCTA
>NZ_JAVFHM010000013.1:0-574 GCF_041954005.1 Priestia sp. BR_2
CAGCTAAATAACGTATCCTCAGTCCGTTTGTCCTCGAGCGGTCGCACCAAGACCAGTAGTCGCACCAAGACCAGTAGTAGCATCAATAACGTAGTCGCACCAAGACCAGTAGTAGCATCAATGCCGGAGACGTACCAAGGACAGTAGTCGCACAAGACGCGTAATAGACCCAAGACAAGTAATAGCATCAATACGAGTAATAGCATCAATACCAGCCAGACACCAAGGCACTCAGTAGCGGCCACCAGTTCTACAAATCTCGCTGCCCGGTAACCTCGTACTCAGTCCATTGTGATTAAGAGTAAGTATGTATCATGATACAACACTCTACACTTCGTGTCAACCGTCAGATGTGAAACATTGCTACACTTCACATTTCTTCTGTCCGTGTGTCTGTGTGCGGTCGCCGCAAGACCAACAGCCGAACCATGCCCCGTAGTATCATCAATACCGTAGTCGCAACAAGTCCAGTAGTAGCATCAATACCGTAGTCGTACCAAGCACATTAGTCGCACAAGACCCGTAATAGCACCAAGACCAGTAATAGCATCAATACCAGTAATAGCATCAATAC
>NZ_JAVFHM010000014.1:0-614 GCF_041954005.1 Priestia sp. BR_2
AGCGGACCTTATTTTGATCAAAAGCGCCATTTTTCGAATATTGGCGGACATGAGGTCCGCTATTCACCGAATTAGGCTCTCATTTTTCGGATTATACGCTGCTTAACGGATCATGTGTCCGATAGATCCGGCAAACACGAATCTATAGCGAAAATAACGGATCTGAGGTCCGCTAGATACTGCTGCTGCCGTCCGTAACTCGTTCCGGCTTGCGGCTTGGAAGCTACGGCAATCTTTTTGGAGCACTGCGTCGCCCACGCCACCGATCCGGCGCCAGCCGGGCTTGGCTTTATAGGCCAAGCGTAGTTCCTAGAGCCGGAGCTGTACAAGCATGCCCCGAACCACGCATCGTGTTCACAGGGAGCACGATGTACAAAATAGCTGCACATTAGCGGACTCAGCGGACCTTATTTTGATCAAAAGCGCCATTTTTCGAATATTGGCGGACATGAGGTCCGCTATTCACCGAATTATGCTCTCATTTTTCGGATTATACGCTGCTTAACGGATCATGTGTCCGATAGATCCGGCAAACACGAGCCCATAGCGAAAATAACGGATCTGAGGTCCGATAGATACTGCTGCTGCCGTCCGTAACTCGTTCCGGCTTGCGG
>NZ_JAVFHM010000015.1:0-1313 GCF_041954005.1 Priestia sp. BR_2
TATGCTTAAACATTTGAATGATTCGGATATCCGATTTGCTATTCAATTTGCTTATGATATTGCGGTTGGTCATTTGGATCACTTACTTACCATTTTTGAGCAAGAGCAGTATGCAGTTCCTCACGGTTTTACCGAACAAGACGTAAATATGGAAGCTCCTTGGCTTTTTTCCGATGTATTTTGTTTAACGTATGTAAATCATATGGCGAAGGTTGGAATGCTAGCTTATAGTGGATTTGTTTCCATGAGTGCAAGAGAAGATATTAGAAATTTCTATACAAAAGGATTAGTAGAAGCATCTACCCTTTATAATCAGACTACTGAAATTGCCGTTTCAAAAGGGGTACATTCCAGACATCCTTATATTGAAGTTCCAAAAGAAGCAGATTATGTTGATAGCAAAAAATATTTAAGTGGATTAAATCCATTTAAAAACAAACGCCCATTAAACGCCGTAGAAATTTCGCATTTATATATGAACGTGCTAACAAATTCGATGGGGGTTAAACTTTCTATTGGTTTTGCACAAACCTCTCCGTCTAAAGAAATCCAAGACTTTATGTTAAGAGGAAGAGACATATCGAACAAACACATTCAAATCTTCGCTGATTTCTTGCTTGAAAACGATCTTGCCACCCCTCGATTACCTGACGTTAGTGTGAGCAATTCAACTACCAAAACATTTTCAGATAAGTTAATGATGTTTCATATGTCCCTATTAAGTGCTGCTGGTACAGGAAACTATGCAACTGCGGCGGCTGCCAGTCAAAGAAACGATTTAGCCATCGATTATGAACGATTATCACTAGAAATTGCCCGATATGCAAAAACTGGTGCTGACATTATGATTAAGTATAATTGGCTTGAACAACCACCGGGAACAAAGGACCGTAAGAAACTAGCTAGAAAAAAAGAATCATAATAGTGGTATAAAAAACCTGATTGTCTTTTTATCCGTATATTTATGTTTATTCTTTGATTAAAAGGGTGAAAAAGTCAATAGGATTGGAATCTTAAAAGCAACATGTCTTTTTTATTAAAGTCATGTTGCTTTCCTTTTATTTCATAATCATAAAAATGAATAACTTTTGATACTTTGAGCAAACTACCCAAGATGCAATCAGGCATCACTCATGAAACCCAATTACGTAACCGAAAAAACTACCCTATCACACACCAGGGTAGTTTTTTCGGTTTTTAGACTATATACGATATATGACCTTGGTTAACATAATGTGAATTTTCGCAAGTGACTTATGTATATAAATGTATAGATTCCTTTGAAGCCTTCGTACTGGTATTCTCCACAAAAA
>NZ_JAVFHM010000016.1:0-520 GCF_041954005.1 Priestia sp. BR_2
TACTTTAACAGAAAAAGAGTATGTAAAATCCTATAAAAAATTCAATTCAAGCAAGACGATCTATGAAGTTACGCTCATGAACAATATGCATGACATCATAGATGCAACAAAAACTTGGGAAGGAAGCAGTAACGTGTTAGACTCATTTGATGATAAACACTTTCATTCTTCTGAAGCACAAATAAAAAAAGATATGGGGCCTGCGATTAATCATATCAACACCGTATCTAAATATAAAATAGAGCTCATGCAAGACGAAATCCAAAAGCATCGCGACAGTTATACAAAGCTCCAGCTCGAACAATTAAAAAAAGCCACTCACAATTTTGATTTATCTTTAGATAACCAAATTAAATCTATTCAATCTTACAAACCTATAAGTGGAAATTATAGTATAAGTAGAGAATTTAACTATAAATCACATGACGAATATACAAACGCCTGTATTTACATTACAGATTTTGAATCTAATTTAGGAATTGCCAAAGCCGGTGAGTTTTAAAAAAGCCTCTCTAAAATT
>NZ_JAVFHM010000017.1:0-1437 GCF_041954005.1 Priestia sp. BR_2
GACTGAATGATACCACCTGTTCATTTCACTTCCATTACAGGAATATTTTACTTTTATTACGGATTTAATTAATTTTAAACATTTTCTTGTAATATTTCTGACAATTCATTTTTGAATAATGATTAAATTTCATCAAAATCATGTAAAAATTTGAAGAAAACTCTATAAAAAGTTGGAGTTGTATTCGGTGATAAAAGTAACTTATCAGCAAAAAAACCTTCTAAAAGCAGTTAGCTTTTAGAAGGTTTTTTTACTTATATGAAACAGTTAAAGTTGGAGCATATGCAGGATTGTCGCCCCCATAAATTTCAACTACGTCACTTAAAAAGTCCGCTGGACCTGAGCTTGACAAGCGAAACTGAGTTTTGCCGTTCCTATTCATATATCCCCAAAGTGAGGAAGGAAGTTGAATAGTTGTATATCCATTATTGAGTGAAAGCACTGATATTTGGAAGGCCGCTGAAATAGATGGTGAGGCCTGGTATTCTATTTGTTCTAAAGCACTGCTAGTTCCAAATATACCGCTTTTAATATCGCCTTTCAAAGATGAAATATTACCAGTTGAAGATTTGCGATAAATTTTCAAAGATACATCCGTAATACTTGCATCATCAGGTAAAGAACTTGTATCAAAAGATAAAATGGTTCGGTATGTGTCGGTATTGTACATTCCTTTATCCCCAATTTTATGAATAGAACTACTCATACCGTCAGCTGATAAATTTCCGATAAATCCATCTTCAGCAGCAAGCGAAGAAAATACTGAGGATTTCTCTGAAGTTCCAGAAATTTGATAAACTTCCGTCTTTACTCCCTCTTGGTTACCCGCAGCGTCTACACTAAAAAATTTTATTGTTTTGCTAGAGTTGATGGTAATAGACTCAGAATACTTTAGAGAATTAACAGTTGGTATACTTCCATCTAATGTATAGTAAGTGGTGGCAGGTTCATTGGTTGATAATGTGACAGAAACAGAACTTCCATACGTTCCTCCCGCTGGTGAAGCAGCTGTAACCGGCGGGGATATATCTCCTGAATTAGGAGCATCACCATTCTTCGGATGGCTTTTAAAAAAGTTCCAACTTAATTTAGTTGCATTTGGTCCTTTAGGATCTGTATAAGAACCGGATGTACTTCCCCCTGACCAAGCATGTCCCATTCCTTCTATCATGTACTTTTCGATTAGTGTTTTTCCTGCTGTATCTTTGTAAATATATTCCGTATAGCTTCTCCCACCAGATACTGTTGTACCTGGTATAGTTTGATCTGCCGTAGCCTCAATATTTTCACTATCCACCCCATCAGACCCTCTATCATTTTTTTGATCCCCTTGAGATTTTATTTAGTTCCATTTTATTGCCTCAACAGTGTCGTCAGCTCCCCCATTAAACAAACTAACTGGAACCACTTTTTAATCCGCTCCCCTGGCTGATCAGC
>NZ_JAVFHM010000018.1:0-1682 GCF_041954005.1 Priestia sp. BR_2
TTACTCATCCTTTCGCTTTTCACCTTTATTATAGAAAAATTTTACTCTTTATTAGTTGACGCATCAAATAATAAGGTTCTTTTATGCGATAAATGAGCTATAAAGCTCTTTTGAAACCCTTAATTTGGTTATTGTTTGTGAAATATAACCTCCTTCTTATTTTAAATACTCGTAATCTATTAGAAAAACTTGGAATTTAAAAGAGTATGTAATAAGATAGTATATGATAAATATTTCCATATATAGGAGGAGACATATGCAAAAGAAAATTCTACATACGGTGCTTTCACTTGCAGTAGGAGCAGGAATATTTGTCGTTGGCGGAGTTCCTACTCAAGCTAAGAGCCAAGATCAAAAGGTGAGTAACACATACACAATCGCTTTTAAAAATGGATTGCCAGACAACTATCAAGAGATTATTCAAAAAGCTGGTGGCAAAGTGACTAAATCGCTTCCTGAAGTAGGAGGAATAGAAGCTCAATCTGAACAGGCTTCTTTTCTTAATAATTTAAAAGGGAATTCTTCAATCGAAGCTGCTAACAGAGAAATTCCTCTAAGCTTGGAAAAAACAGCAGTTAGTTCTTATAACTATCAGTCTAGTATTATCAGTTCACAGAATGCAGAGGATTATTGGGACTCTCAGTGGGATATTCAACGAGTGACAAATGGCGGAAAATCTTATGATGTAGAAACAGGCGGATATAAAAATAAAGACGGTAGTACAACTCATAAAGCAGTGGTGGGAGTAATCGATACGGGTATTGATGCATCTCATCCTGATTTAAAAAATAATATACTAGGTGGACGTAATCTTGTTCCGGCTGGAATGGACGAATCTGAAACTGGAGATCCCGCAGATATAAAAGATCGTAATGGACACGGTACGCATGTTGCCGGGATCATCGGAGCGAATGGAAAAGTAAAAGGAGTAGGACCAGAACTTGGAATACGTTCTTATCGCGTACTGTATTCAGAGCAAGCTCTTGGAATGCCTGCTTGGATTATAGACGGAATTATTGCCGCAACCAATGATAAAGTCGATGTTATTAATATGTCTCTTCGTTTCTATAATAATAACAAAATGACTATTGAAGGAGAAAGTTATAAATCAATTGCTGAAACCCTTCTTTGGAAAAGAGCCATTCAGTACGCCGTAAAAAATGGCGTAACGGTCGTAGCTGGTAGCGGAAATGAAAGTTTGAATTTAGATAATAAAAAGGAAGTAAATGATTTCTTAAATACTTTGTATGAACCGTATGGAATAAGTGTCAAAGGTCCTGCAACTGTCGTGCCGGCACAAATGCCAGGAGTGATTAATGTCTCGGCTTCTACAAAATGGTCTAATCAGCAGCTTGCTTTCTACTCTAACTATGGAAACAGTGCCATTGATGTGGCGGCACCAGGAGGAGATTATGGAGAGAAATATGCAAAAAACAATGATCCTGCAGCAGCTGATCCAAGCAATTTAATTCTAAGTACATGGCCTACTTATTTAGGGACTTCCTATGAGTTAAACGCCGGTACTTCCATGGCAACTCCTCAAGTAGCTGGAATTGCAGGAGTTCTTAAAGCCGCTCATCCTGAGTATAAACCCGCTCAAGTAACAGCACGTATGAAGCAAACAGCTGTTGACTATGGAAAAAAAGGACACGACGCTTTATTTGGTTCAGGAGAAGCAAATG
>NZ_JAVFHM010000019.1:0-1494 GCF_041954005.1 Priestia sp. BR_2
ATAATACGGTCATGGAAAAACCCTCTGAGCAACTAGTTATAGAATATTATCCAAATGTGGAAATTACAGGTGAATTAACTGAAAATCAGACATTACTTTCAAATGAAAAGGCCAAGCGTATACTCGGTTATGAACCCCAATATGATTGGAGAAATTTCGTAAAGTAAAAAGTATAGATTGGATAAGGTTTAGTGCATGTATGCGCTAAGCCTTTTTTATTAGTACTTGCTTTAAAGAACACTTTAACCTTTATAATGTCAATTACTCTTACGTTATTGACTAAGAGTAAAGCATTATTTTCTAGTATAGGAGCACGAGGGAAATGGAAAAAACTCTGACACAAGGAATTCCATATAAACAAATAGTCAAATTTACGATTCCCCTGTTACTGGGGAATATTATACAGCAACTTTATTACACGGCAGACGCGTATATTGTTAATCGGACACTTGGTTTAAATGCATTAGCAGGGGTTAGTAGCACAAACGGTATTACATTATTAATCATTGGATTTGCCCAAGGACTAACAGTTGGATTATCAATTCTAATATCCAAAAATTTTGGTGCTAAGGATATGAATAGAGTACAAACTATGTATGTTAACAATTTGCTGATCTGTTTGATTGCTAGTCTATTGCTAACAATCTTAAGTTTATCGGGCGTAAGTACACTCCTTAATATTTTGCAGACACCTGCTGATATATGGGATTATGCTCATGATTTTCTGCAGATTATCTTTTTAGGTATATTAACCTCTTTAATGTTTAATTTCTTTTCTAATACGATGAGAGCACTGGGAGACAGTCGTACTCCTTTTATATATCTATTAGCTGGTGCCATATTAAACATCATTCTCGATGTGATTTTAGTTAAGTATACTCCTCTTGGGGTCCGAGGTGCTGCTTTAGCTACGGTCATATCGCAGGGAACTGCAGCTATTCTATGTGCAATGTCTATCAGAAAAAAATATTCATTTTTATCTTTAAAGGGATATAAAAGTCAGATTGAAAAGAAGATTATATTCGGTAATCTGAGACTTGGTCTACCAGTAGCTTTTCAATCTTCAATTATTGCTCTAGGGGTTATTATTATGCAGTTTGCAGTTAACAACATGGGGACTGCAGCTGTTGCAGCATATGCAGTAGCTTCAAAAATTGAAGGAATGGCCGTTGAACCACTTCGTTCCTTCGGTATGGCAATGACTACTTTTACTGCCCAAAATTATGGAGCAACTAAACATAAAAGAATTTTAAAAGGGGTGCGTCAATGTTTAGCTATTTCTATAGGAATGGCTATAGCACTAGGAGTAATTATGTTTTTTGGAGGTAAGAAACTCACAGCATTGTTTGTAGGAACAGATCAAAACGAAATTTTAGAACTCTCACACACGTTTTTGATTATACACGGCTTCCTTTACATTATTTTATCGTTCCTTTTTGTCTATCGATTTACTCTACAAGGGTTAGGAAAAACTGCTATTCCAACGATATCAGG
>NZ_JAVFHM010000020.1:0-1029 GCF_041954005.1 Priestia sp. BR_2
GTGCGGAACAAATTGCAGCACTGAGCAAAGAGATGGGACTGGATGAACCTGTTATTAATCAATACTTTATCTGGCTATCTAACATTTTTCACGGAGACTTTGGCTATTCCTACTTTTTAAATAAACCTGTGCTCGGGGCAATTTGGGATAATGTAGGTCCTACGGTTTCTCTAGCTATACTCGCGCAAATTTTTGGCGTGGCGTTTGCTTTACTATTTGGTATATATGCAGCTAAACATAAAGGAACGATTCGTGATGAAAGCATTATGGGAGCCAGCCTTCTAGGTATTTCCATTCCTAGCTTTCTTCTCGGTTCATTCCTTATTTTGCTTTTTGCGGTACAGCTTCGAATTTTTCCTGTTTCAGGATACGTTCCGTTAAATGCTGGATTATTTGAGTATTTAAAGTACTTAGTTTTACCAACGATTACGCTTGGAGCAATTCAAGCTGCATTAATTACGCGTATGACGCGTTCCTCTTTACTCGATACCATTTCTGAGAACTTTGTTAAGACGGCAAAAGCAAAAGGATTAAATGAACGCACAATTATGCTTAAGCATACGCTGCGCGTGAGTTTTTTACCGATTTTAACAGTTATCGGAGAATCATTTGCGGGACTTGTGACCGGAGCGGCAGTAACAGAATCATTATTTAACATCCCGGGATTAGGTCAGCTGATTGTTTCATCAATTGAACGCCGTGATTACGCGCTTATTCAAGGAGCTGTACTTTTAATTACGGTTGCTTACGTGGTCATCAATTTAGTTGTTGATTTGCTGTATGCCGTGATCGATCCTCGTGTACGCAATTCTTATCATGATTAAAGGAGGGTGATGAATGTGAACGCACAACAAAATACAGAGACCATTTCAGTACCTGCAAAGAAAAAAAGAAACCCAGCGGCAGCGCGCTTTTTCTCAAATCGTTTGCTAGTAAGAGGAGCGATACTTATTTTATTATCTATTTTGATTGCTGTTTTTGCTCCGCTCATTTCTCCTTTTGGAAGCTTACAAATCGACCCTGCAAATC
>NZ_JAVFHM010000021.1:0-11722 GCF_041954005.1 Priestia sp. BR_2
CTGCAGCTACCACCACATGCAAAATTCACATTAGTAACCAAGGCGCAGGGACAACACGTAATTACCGAATCTTCGACTTCAAACGGAATAATGTCGGCAGTCCACGTCGCTTTGCGACAAGTGATGACGACCCGAACCGTACTTGCAACATCGCTCTGATTCACTATGTAGATGGTGAAAAGCGTTATATCATCGCTCCTAAAGGTCTGAAAGTTGGAGACCAAGTAGTATCGGGAGTAGGTGCTGACATCAAGAGCGGTAACGCGCTTCCTATGGAAAACATTCCAGTAGGTACAGTTATCCACAACATCGAATTGAAACCAGGCAAAGGCGGACAATTGGTTCGTGCTGCTGGTACAGAAGCTCAGCTTCTCGGTAAAGAAGACAAGTACGTAACGGTTCGTCTTTCTTCCGGTGAAGTTCGTCGCATCCTGAAAGTTTGCCGTGCAACCATCGGTTCTGTGGGTAACCAAGACCATGAGTTGATCAAAATCGGTAAAGCAGGCCGCAGTCGCTGGCTCGGACAACGTCCTGAAGTACGCGGTGTCGTCATGAACCCTAACGATCACCCTCACGGTGGTGGTGAAGGCCGCGCTCCAATCGGACGTAAGTCTCCTATGTCTCCATGGGGTAAACCAACCCTTGGTGCTAAGACTCGTAAAAAAGGCAAAGCTTCTGACAAATATATCGTTCGCCGCCGCACGAAGTAATGCGCGCTTAAGTGCATAACTTCGTGTCAGGCCCGAAGGTAACGAGACAATTTGATGAAGGGAGGATTTCAATATGAGCCGTAGTTTGAAAAAAGGACCTTTTATTGACGGATATCTGCTCAAAAAAGTGGAGGATATGAACGCCGCAAGCAAAAAGGCTGTGATCAAAACCTGGTCCCGCCGCTCCACTATATTCCCGCAATTTATCGGTCACACGTTCGGTGTATACGATGGCCGTAAACATGTACCTGTATATGTAACTGAGGACATGGTAGGACACAAGTTGGGTGAGTTCGCTCCAACCCGTACTTACAAAGGTCATGAAGACGATAAGAAAACAAGAAGATAATTAACGAAGCTCTTTGTTTGAGAGGAGGTTAAACATATGGAAGCAAAAGCACATGCTAGATCGATTCGTATTGCTCCTCGTAAAGCTCAACTCGTTGTTGACTTGATCCGCGGTAAGCAAGTGGGCGAAGCGATCGCAATTCTTCGTCACACTCCGAAAGCTGCATCTCCGGTTGTTGAGAAGCTTTTGAACTCGGCTATCGCAAACGCTGAGCATAACTACTCTTTGGATGTAACTAAATTGGTTGTGACGCAAGCTTATGTCAACCAGGGACCGACTATGAAACGTTTCCGCCCTCGTGCGATGGGACGTGCAAGCCGGATCAATAAACGCACCAGCCACATTACTTTGGTGGTAGCTGAAAAATAAGGAGGGAAAACGTGTGGGCCAAAAGGTAAATCCAGTAGGACTCCGTATCGGTATTATCCGTGATTGGGAATCCAAATGGTATGCAGGCAAAGATTTCGGTGATCTTTTGCTGGAAGACGTGAAAATCCGTGAATACCTGAAAAATAAATTGAAAGACTCCGCTGTATCCCGTATCGAAATCGAGAGAGCGGCTAATCGTGTGAACGTGACGATCCACACTGCGAAGCCAGGTATGGTTATCGGTAAAGGTGGTTCCGAAGTAGAAGTACTGCGCGGACAAGTGACTAAAATCGCCGGCGGTAAAAAAGTTCACATCAACATTTCTGAAATCAAGAACCCTGAACTGGACGCAATTCTTGTTGCTGAAAGCATTGCACAACAGCTGGAACGTCGTGTATCTTTCCGTCGTGCACTGAAACAAGCGATTCAAAGAACTATGCGCTCTGGAGCGAAAGGGATTAAAACATCGGTCAGCGGACGTCTTGGCGGAGCCGAGATTGCTCGTACGGAAGGCTACAGTGAAGGAACTGTTCCACTTCATACGCTTCGTGCAGACATCGACTATGGTACAGCAGAAGCGCATACGACTTACGGCCGTATCGGCGTGAAAGTATGGATCTATCGTGGAGAGGTTCTTCCTACGGCTAAGAAACAAGCTGCTCAGGAAGGAGGCAACTAATCATGTTGGTACCAAAACGTGTAAAACACCGCAAACAACAGCGCGGCCATATGAGAGGCCAAGCGAAAGGCGGTACTGAACTGAACTTCGGCGAATTCGGTCTGCAAGCTACAGAACCAGGCTGGATCACGAACCGTCAGATCGAAGCTGCTCGTATCGCGATGACTCGTTACATCCGTCGTGGCGGTAAAGTATGGATCAAGATTTTCCCAGATAAGCCGATTACTCAAAAGCCTCTCGAAGTGCGGATGGGTAGCGGTAAAGGTAACGTTGAGAAATGGGTTGCCGTTGTAAAACCAGGCAAGATCATGTTTGAACTTGGAGGCGTGTCCGAGGAAATCGCCCGCGAAGCGATGCGTCTCGCCGCTCACAAGCTGCCTGTAAAAACGAAGTTTGTGAAACGAGAAGAAGTGGGTGGTGAAGCAAATGAAAGCTAATGAACTGCGCAACTTAACCACTGCAGAAATCGAGCAAAAAATCGCCGGATTTAAAGAGGAACTCTTTAACCTCCGTTTTCAATTGGCCACTGGCCAGCTTGATAACCCGACTCGGATCCGTGACGTTCGCAAAGAAATAGCTCGTGCTAAAACCGTTATCCGTGAAAGAGAACTTGGGATTAGTTAATGAAATGGAACGTCATGTTCTGTATTCAGGAAGGAGGCTAACAAATGAGCGAAGAACGCAATGCTCGTAAAGTGCAAATCGGTAAAGTTGTCAGCGATAAAATGGATAAAACCATTGTTGTAGCTGTTGAAACTTATAAGAAGCATGACTTGTATCACAAACGCATTAAATACACGAAAAAATTTAAAGCGCATGATGAGAACAATCAAGCTCAAATCGGAGATACCGTTAAAATCATGGAAACTCGCCCTCTCTCCAAAGACAAGCGCTGGAGACTGGTAGAAGTGGTTGAAAAAGCGGTTATCATCTAAGATATGATCAGTTTTTGATGGAAGGAGGAAATTTAAATGATTCAACCATTTACACGTTTAGCTGTTGCTGACAACTCCGGTGCGAAGGAACTGATGTGTATCCGCGTATTGGGTGGTACTGGTCGTCGTACAGCTCAAATCGGTGATTTGATCGTATGTTCCGTCAAACAAGCAACACCAGGCGGCGTTGTCAAAAAGGGTGATGTAGTAAGAGCGGTAGTCGTTCGTACGAAGCGTTCTGTACGTCGTAAAGACGGATCTTACATCTCATTTGACGAGAATGCAGCTGTTGTTGTTAAAGACGACAGAAGCCCACGCGGAACTCGTATTTTCGGACCAGTTGCTCGCGAACTTCGCGAAAGAGACTACATGAAAATCGTTTCCTTGGCTCCGGAAGTAATCTAATAACACCCCAAAAAGTGACGTAACTTTTCGGGAACCCGATAAATAGTTGAACTGGCTAGTCATAGGAGGTGTAACGAATGCCTAAAGTGAAAAAAGTTCTGGAATCCCATAGCAACAAACTGCACGTGAAAAAAGATGATACAGTTATCGTCATCAGCGGTAAAGACAAAGGCAAAAAAGGCCGTGTCATCGCAGCGTACCCTCGTGAAAATCGTGTTTTGGTTGAAGGTGTGAACATGATCAAGAAACACCAGAAGCCAAACCAAATGAACCCACAAGGCGGTATCATCGAGAAGGAAGCTCCGATCCATGTATCGAACGTTATGCACGTTGATCCGAAGAGCGGAAAAGTAACTCGTATCGGTTACAAAGTACTGGACAACGGTAAAAAAGTTCGCGTAGCTAAAAGATCCGGAGAAGTTATCGATAAATAAGACGGTTTAGAAAGGAGGTCCTTGAATCATGGCAGCAAGAATGAAAGAGCGTTTTTTGAACGAAGTAACTCCTGCTCTGATGCAGAAGTTTAGCTATAAGACAGTAATGCAAGTACCAAAAATCGAGAAGGTTGTCATCAACATGGGTGTGGGTGACGCTGTAGCCAACTCGAAAGTGCTTGATTCCGCTGTGAACGACATGCAGCTGATTGCTGGTCAAAAACCGGTTATCACCCGTGCAAAGAAATCCATCGCGGGATTCAAACTGCGTGAGAACATGCCAATCGGTGTGAAGGTAACGCTGCGCGGTGAGCGTATGTACTACTTCCTCGACAAGCTGTTCAACGTTACACTTCCACGTGTACGTGACTTCCAAGGCGTGTCCACCAAAGCATTTGACGGACGCGGTAACTATACGCTCGGTCTGAAAGAGCAGCTCATTTTCCCTGAAATTGAGTATGACAAAGTGGATAAGGTTCGCGGTATGGACATCGTTATCGTAACGACTGCTAAAACCGACGAAGAATCCCGTGAACTGCTTGCTCAACTGGGCATGCCTTTCGCGAAATAAGACGGTTGTCCTTTTCTCCGAAACTATTTAGGAGGTGTCAGGCTAAGTGGCAAAAACTTCGATGAAAGTTAAACAACAACGTACACCGAAATTCAAAGTACGGGCATATACCCGTTGTGAACGTTGTGGTCGCCCACATTCGGTACTGCAGAAGTTTAAAATTTGCAGAATTTGTTTCCGTGAATTAGCTTATAAAGGCCAGATTCCTGGCGTGAAAAAAGCAAGCTGGTAAGAAGTTTATAAACGGGAAGGAGGTTTATCCTACATGACTATGTCCGATCCAATTGCAGATATGCTAACTCGTATTCGTAACGCGAACACGGTTCGCCACGAAACAGTAGAAATGCCTGCTTCGACGATTAAAAAACAAATCGCTGACATCTTGAAGCGTGAAGGCTTCATCCGTGATGCAGAGTTTGTGGAAGACAATAAACAAGGGATCATTCGTGTATTCCTGAAATATGGTTCCAACAACGAGCGCGTAATCACAGGTCTGAAAAGAATCAGCAAACCAGGTCTTCGCGTTTACACGAAGAGCAACGAAGTACCTCGCGTACTTGGTGGTTTGGGTATTGCGATCATCTCCACGTCTAAGGGAGTTATGACCGACAAAGAAGCTCGTCAATCCAAAGCTGGCGGAGAAGTTCTCTGCTACGTATGGTAATCAACGTCACAAGATAGGAGGTGTAATGAATGTCCCGTATTGGTCGTAAACCAATTGCTATTCCTAACGGTGTGGAAGTCACACTGGATAACACTGTAATCACTGTAAAAGGACCTAAAGGTACCTTGACTCGTGAATTGCATAAAGACATGCAAATTACAGTAGAAAACAACGAGATCAATGTTGTTCGTCCTTCCGACAACAAAACACATCGCTCTCTTCACGGCACGACCCGCAGCGTTGTCTCGAATATGGTCAACGGTGTAACTGAAGGATTCTCGAAAAACCTTGAGTTGGTTGGTGTCGGATACCGTGCAAGCAAATCCGGAGATAAAATCGTTCTGAACGTGGGTTACTCCCACCCAGTTGAAATTACACCGGAGCCAGGTATTGAATTCGACGTACCGGCTAACACAAAAATCACGGTTCGCGGTATCGATAAAGAGCGCGTAGGTGCATACGCTGCTAAGATTCGTTCCGTACGTGAGCCTGAGCCTTACAAAGGTAAAGGGATTAAATACGAAGGTGAACGCATTATCCGTAAGGAAGGTAAAGCTGGTAAGAAGAAGTAAGGTTAGCTGACAGGGGATCTACCTGGTTGATAACTTGCCTCTTCTCCCATACTTACCCGATGCGTCTAAAAGTGAAGCTCTTAAGGCAAAACTGAAGGGAGGAAATGGAAGCATGATCACGAAACAAGACAAGAACAAAGCTCGTCTGAAAAGACACCTGCGTGTCCGTAAGAAAATCCAAGGCACTGCAGAACGTCCACGTCTGAACGTGTTCCGTTCTTCGAAACACATCTATGCTCAATTGATCGACGACGTGGCTGGCGTGACTTTGGCATCAGCTTCTACGCTGGACAAAGAACTGGTTAACGACATCAAGAACGGCGGAAGCGTTGAATCCGCTCGTAAAGTCGGCGAACTCGTTGCAAAACGTGCAGCAGACAAAGGTTATAAATCGATCGTATTCGATCGTGGTGGATATTTGTACCATGGACGTATTCAAGCACTTGCAGAGGCAGCTCGCGAGGCAGGCCTTGAATTCTAAGATATTTTCAAAAGGAGGTAAACGACTTGCGTGTAGATCCTAACACTTTAGAACTGACTGAAAGAGTAGTAAACATTAACCGCGTTGCTAAAGTTGTAAAAGGCGGACGTCGCTTTAGCTTTAGCGCACTGGTAGTTGTCGGTGATGGCAAAGGTTGGGTAGGAGCAGGTATCGGTAAAGCAGGCGAAGTACCGGATGCAATCCGCAAAGGTATTGAAGATGCTAAGAAAAACCTGATTCACATTCCACTTGTTGGAACCACTATTCCTCACCTCGTAACAGGACACTTCGGAGCAGGCCGCGTATTGTTGAAGCCGGCATCTGAAGGTACTGGGGTTATCGCTGGCGGACCGGTTCGTGCAGTACTCGAGCTGGCTGGCGTAGGCGACATTTTGACAAAATCTCTAGGTTCTTCGAACTCCATGAACATGGTCAATGCGACTTTGGAAGGCTTGTCCCGCCTGAAGCGTGTTGAAGATGTTGCCAAGCTTCGCGGCAAATCCGTCGAAGAGCTGTTGGGTTAAGGAGGGAATCTCATGGCTAAACTTGAAATCACCCTCGTACGCAGCGTGATTGGTCGTCCAGAGGATCAGCGTGCAACCGTGAAAACACTCGGACTTCGCAAAATCAACCATTCCGTGGTTCAAAGCGACAATGCTGCAATTCGCGGAATGATCAAGAAAGTAAATCACCTGGTTTCTGTTAAAGAAATCGAAGGTTAATCCCGGGCAGTTTATCCCCGGACATATTAAGGAGGTGCAACGAACGATGAAGTTACATGAGCTGAGCCCAGCACCTGGATCCCGCAAAGAGCGCAAGCGCGTTGGACGCGGTACTAGTAGCGGTACGGGTAAAACGTCGGGTCGCGGTCACAAAGGACAAAACTCTCGTTCCGGCGGTGGTGTACGTCCAGGCTTCGAAGGTGGACAGAACCCATTGTATCGTCGTCTTCCGAAGCGCGGTTTCGTAAACCCAACTCGGAAAGAGTACGCGATTGTGAACATCGAAGAACTTAACAGCTTTGCAGCAGGTACTGAAGTGACTCCAGAAGTTTTGGTTGAGAGCGGTATTGTTAACAATACAAAGAGCGGAATCAAAATTCTTGGCAACGGTGAAGTTACCGTTTCTTTGACTGTAAAAGCTAATAAGTTTTCTCAATCTGCGGTAGAGAAGATCGAGGCTGCCGGCGGTAAAACCGAGGTGATCTAATGTTTAAGACCCTGAAAAATATATGGCGTGTCGAGGACCTTCGCAAGCGTATTTTGTTCACCTTATTCGTTCTGATCATCTTCCGTATCGGATCCTTTGTACCGGTTCCCGGTGTTAACAAGGATGTCTTTACCCAGACGAATCAGGCAGGCAATGAGTTGTTCGGTCTTCTTAACACGTTCTCGGGGGGCGCGTTATCGCAGTTTTCGATCTTCGCCCTTTCGATATTTCCATATATTACTTCGTCCATTATCGTGCAATTGCTGTCGATGGACGTCATTCCAAAGTTCGCGGAATGGAACAAACAAGGGGAACACGGGAAGAAGCAGTTGGCTCAAATTACTCGTTATGGTACGGTAATACTGGGTCTGATTCAGGCGTTCGGTATGTCCATCGGGTTTAACCGCCTGTATGGCGCCGAAATGGTTCCTGGAGCAACCTTTATCGACTTCGTCGTGATCGCGATCGTTCTTACTGCAGGTACATCATTCTTGATGTGGCTCGGCGAACAGATTACGGAACGCGGAATCGGTAACGGTATTTCGATCATTATCTTTGCAGGTATCGCTGCTGGTATTCCGATGCACATTCGGACAACGATTGAATCGAACTTCATTCAGGATGGTCAGGTCTTCATGAACATTCTGAAGGGTGTCATCATCCTCTTGATTTTGGTTCTGATCATTACCGGTGTTGTATTCATTCAGCAAGGTATCCGTAAAATTCCGGTTCAATACGCGAAGCGTGTTGTAGGAAACAAAATGTACGGTGGACAGAACACACACATTCCGCTCAAGATTAACGGAGCAGGCGTTATTCCGGTCATCTTTGCGATGTCATTGCTGCAGTTCCCGGTTATCCTGGCCAGCTTCTGGGCACACCAGAATTGGGCGAAATGGATTACGGCGAACCTGGCTTATGACAGCCCGCTTGGAATGGTACTGTATGTACTCATGATCATTGGTTTCACGTTCTTCTACACCTTCGTGCAGATGAATCCGAACCAAATGGCTGATAATATGAAGAAGAACGGCGGCTATGTGCCGGGCATTCGTCCTGGTAAAGCTACCGAGAAGTATCTGACACGGGTTATGACCCGTTTGACCATGACAGGAGCTCTGTTCCTGGCCGTGATCTCCGTACTTCCGGTGTTCTTTGGATCACTTGCAGGTCTTCCTCGTACGGTTCAGATTGGTGGTACGTCCCTCTTGATCGTCGTCGGTGTTGCACTGGATACGATGAAGCAGATCGAAAGCCAACTGATCAAACGTCATTACAAAGGTTTTATCAATAAATAGGCGATAGGTTCCGGCGAGTGGTCTGTATCGCTTCCCGGCGCCTATTGTGTTGTTCTTGCTAGTCAATCAAGGGGAGGGAGTGACGTAAGGTGAACATCTTATTCATGGGTCCTCCTGGGGCAGGAAAAGGAACGCAAGCAGAAAACATCGTGAATGAATTCGGTATTCCTCATATTTCAACGGGCGATGCATTTCGTCTCGCGATCAAACAAGGAACTCCCATCGGGATTAAAGCGAAGGAATTCATGGATCAGGGTCTGCTGGTACCGGATGACGTAACGATTGGTATTGTGGAAGAGCGTCTGCAGCAGTCCGATTGCGAAAAAGGTTTTTTATTGGACGGCTTTCCAAGAACCCTTTCGCAAGCGGAAGCGCTGGATGACATTCTCGCCCGCTTGAATACTGGTCTCGATCACGTCATCAACCTGAAAGTGGATCGAGAGAAGCTTCTGGCCCGCCTAACCGGCCGCCGGATTTGCAAAAACTGCGGTTCGACTTATCATGTGATCTTTAATCCTCCTAAACAGGAAGGCATTTGTGATAAATGCGGCGGCGAATTGTACCAGCGCTCCGATGATAACGAAGAGAGCGTCGGCATTCGTTTAGACGAATATATCAACAAAACAGCACCACTCCTCACGTTTTATGAGAACAAAGGTCTTTTGCGTCAAATCGATGGTGATCAGGAAATCGACGCGGTTTCATCACAAATTGCGTCTATACTGAGAGGTTAAGTATAATGATCATTTGTAAATCCGAAACGGAACTGAGCTTGATGAGAGAAGCAGGAAGGATCGTGGCGGAATGCCACAAACTCCTTGCCGCTCATGTTGAACCGGGCATTACGACCGGGGAACTGGACCTGATGGCCGACAAGTTCATTCGAAGCCAAGGCGCTGTGCCATCTTTTAAAGGCTACAACGGATTTCCTTCCAGCATTTGCGCATCAGTCAACGAAGAATTGGTGCATGGATTTCCAGGCAAACGCAAATTGATCGAGGGCGATATCGTTACGTTTGATATCGGCGCGCAATACCAGGGTTACCATGGTGACTCGGCATGGACCTACGCTGTAGGAGAAATTTCCGAAGAGGCCCAGCGTTTGCTGGACGTTACGGAAGGATCGCTCTATGCTGGACTTGCGCTAGTCAAACCCGATGTCCGCTTGTTTACAATCTCTCATGCCATTCAGCGTCATATCGAGGATGCAGGTTTCTCTGTCGTCCGGGAGTACGTTGGTCATGGCGTGGGTACCGATCTGCATGAGGATCCGCAAATTCCGAACTATGGCATTCCTGACCGCGGACCAAGACTCAAACCGGGCATGGTGCTCGCGATTGAGCCGATGGTCAATGCCGGGAAACGGCATGTCAAGACGCTGGAAGACAACTGGACGGTTGTTACGGTTGACGGCTCACTATGTGCTCACTTCGAGCATACGGTAGCAGTCACGCCGGATGGCATGGAAATTTTGACGAAGCTGCCGGAATAGGGTGATGACATTGAATCATGAAATCACGCTTCAACCCGGTCAGATTGTTAAGATACTGAAGGGCAGAGATGCCGGACAGTATGCCGTTATCGTTTCGATTGAGGACAGCAGGTTCGTGTGGATCGCGGATGGGGACAAACGCAAGTTTGACGGGGCCAAGAAGAAGAATGTTCTTCATCTTGAACCTCAATCCTACATTAGCAGTGAAGTGGTAAACAGTTTGCAAGAAAGCGGTCGGGTTACAAACGGTAAACTGCGTTTCGCACTTGGCCAATTTGTATCCGATAAATCCAAGGCAGATCAGAAAGGAGACTAACTGTGGCTAAAGAAGATGTCATTGAAGTCGAAGGAACGGTCATCGAGCCGTTGCCGAATGCTACCTTTAAAGTCGAGCTGGAGAATGGTCACCAGATTCTCGCTCATGTTTCCGGAAAGCTGCGGATGCACTTTATCCGTATCCTTACAGGAGACAAAGTGGTTGTTCAACTCTCGCCGTACGATTTAACCAAAGGTCGTATCACGTACCGTAAATAGATTCAAGGTTCCCCCGGGGAATCAAGGAAAGCTGCGAAGCGGTTTTACTGACGTAAAACTCAGCAGCGGTAACAAACTACTTTAGTTTCGAAGCTGGTTTTACAACGTAAAACTTGGAGGAGGTAATTAGCATGAAGGTAAGACCTTCTGTAAAGCCTATTTGCGAAAAATGCAAAGTCATTCGCCGCAAAGGGAACGTAATGGTTATCTGTGAAAATCCGAAACACAAACAAAAACAAGGTTAAAGAAGGGGGTGTAGCGTAAAATGGCTCGTATAGCTGGTGTGGATTTGCCACGTGACAAACGCGTTGAGATCGCCTTGACTTACATTTTCGGAATCGGTAAAACGACTTCCCAGAAAGTATTGAAAGAAACTGGAATCAATGCAGACACTCGTGTCCGTGATTTGACAGAAGATGAAGTCAGCAAATTGCGCGAAACGATCGATGGTATGGTTAAGGTAGAAGGTGACCTGCGTCGTGAAATTTCCTTAAATATTAAACGTCTCACGGAGATCGGCTGCTACCGCGGTATTCGTCACCGTCGTGGATTGCCTGTTCGTGGTCAACGTACTAAAACGAATGCTCGTACACGTAAAGGTCCTCGTCGTACCGTAGCGAACAAGAAGAAATAAGAAAGGGGGATAATAGACAATGGCTAAACCAAAAAAAGTCGTACGTACTAAACGTCGTGACCGCAAAAATATTGAAAGTGGCGTGGCTCATATCCGCTCCACGTTCAACAATACAATCGTAACGATTACGGATCCTCACGGAAACGCGATTTCTTGGGCAAGCTCCGGCGGCCTTGGATTTAAAGATTCCCGTAAGTCGACCCCGTTCGCTGCGCAAATGGCTGCTGAAACAGCTGCCAAAGCGGCTATGGCACCCGGTAGGAACACGGTGGAAGTCAAGGTTCAAGGTCCAGGTTGTGGGCGGGAAGCAGCAGTTCGTTCCCTGCAAGGAGGAGGTCCCGAAGTGAACCTTGCCACAGAAGTAACGCACATTCCAACAAACGGGA
>NZ_JAVFHM010000022.1:0-1831 GCF_041954005.1 Priestia sp. BR_2
TTTTTAATGCTTCAACTTAATCTAATGAATAAAGGAGAGAGAGAAATGAGCAATTCAGACACTATTGTGACGCATGTAATACTCTGTATAAGTCGTTAATATCCATCAAACTTATACAGAGTAATTTAGAATAGATGGATGTGCCGACTTTGTATAAAAAGTAAAAAGTGTTGCTATACAAAGGAGGAATTATTATGTCAATGATACAAGTTCAAAATTTAACTTTTTCTTATCCAAGTAGTTTTGACAATATTTTTGAAGATGTAAACTTTCAAATAGATACGGATTGGAAACTTGGATTTATCGGTAGAAATGGACGAGGTAAAACAACATTCTTCAATTTATTATTAGAGAATTATGAGTATAGTGGGGAAATCATTTCCTCTGTAGAATTTAATTATTTCCCTTATCCAGTGTCGGATAAAAACAAGTATACTCATGAAATCTTAGAAGAAATCTGCCCCCAAGTAGAAGATTGGGAATTTCTTCGTGAAATATCCTATTTGAATGTTGATGCGGAGGTCATGTACCGACCATTTAAAACATTATCTAATGGGGAACAAACAAAGGTGTTGCTTGCTGGACTTTTTTTAAATGAGGGTCAATTTCTATTGATTGATGAGCCAACCAATCACCTAGACACTGACGCACGAAAGATAGTCTCTAATTATCTAGGGAAGAAAAAAGGATTTATTTTAATTTCCCATGACAGAATGTTTTTAGATAGATGCGTGGATCATATCTTATCTATCAATAGAACAAACATTGAAGTTCAAAGTGGTAACTATTCTTCGTGGAAATTAAACTTTGATAGACAGCAGGAACACGAAGAGGCAAAAAATCAACGTCTACAAAAAGACATTGGAAGATTAACACAATCCTCAAAGCGTGCAACAGGTTGGTCTAATCAAGTGGAATCTTCCAAAAATGGGACAACAAATTCTGGTTCTAAGTTGGATAAAGGTTTTGTAGGGCATAAAGCAGAAAAGATGATGAAGAGAGCAAAGAACCTTGAAACAAGGCAACAAAAAGCTATTGAAGAAAAGTCCAAGTTGTTGAAAAATGTGGAAAAAAATGAGTCCTTAAAATTAAAACCATTAGAATTTCAATCAAATGAATTGATTAATTTGACTGATATATCTGTTAAATATAATGCCCAAATAGTAAACAAGCCAATTAGCTTTAAAGTTGAACAAGGTGACCGTATTGTACTCGATGGAAAGAATGGAAGTGGCAAAAGTAGTATCCTAAAACTAATTCTAGGAAAACCAATACAGTATACAGGCTCAATGAATGCAGGATCTGGCCTCATTATTTCTTATGTCCAACAAGATACCTCTCACTTGAAAGGACGATTATCGGACTTCATTGAAGAATATGAGATTGATGAAACGTTATTTAAATCTATCCTACGTAAGATGGATTTTGACCGAATTCAATTTGAGAAAGATATATCTCACTATTCTGGTGGACAAAAGAAAAAGCTGCTTATAGCCAAAAGTTTATGTGAAAAAGCTCATTTATATATTTGGGATGAACCACTAAATTTTATTGATATTTATTCGCGTGTGCAGATTGAAGAGCTCATTCAAAGCTTTAGTCCCACAATGATTATCGTTGAGCATGATCAAGCATTCCAACAAACAGTTGCAACGAAAATTATCTCTATGTAAGCAAATATGAAAAATTAAAGCTTTAATTGTAGATTAGATTATTAAACAAACTATAGGGAGCGTTAGTCTAAGAAAAGATTAGCGCTTCTTCTTGATGCTTGGAATACCTATTATGCCAACTACCTTTGTATATCATATACAGCTTAAAAACAGAAAAA
>NZ_JAVFHM010000023.1:0-2145 GCF_041954005.1 Priestia sp. BR_2
ACTGAACTAAACACTTCTACGGATAAGGTATGGCAATTTGGTTTTTACAAGCCGCTAGATTCTAGTACGATTACGTCTAGTAATATTTATGTCTCCGATCAACATGGAAACAAAGTTGACGCTGGGGTTCAACTTAGTGAAGATGGACTAACAATTGTTATTAACCCTCCAAGGGGAGGTTATAATGCTGGCAGTTATTATGAAATTCATTTTAAAAAGGGAATTGCCTATACGACGGGAGAAAAGGTTGAAAACCCGCACCAAGTAAACTTTGCTACTGATCGAGAAGAAAAAGAAGAAATAAAGTTAAATCCTAAATTAAAAATTATTGATAAAAAAGATGTCATTAGCGTTTCAAATACAAGAGTAGAAGTTTCAAAAGATGTCGATGAGAAAATAAAAGTGGGAGACATTTTAGTCTTAAAGACTGCTAATAGTCCCGAGGGGCAAGCCGTAAAAGTAACAAATAGTGAGAGTGGGACTAATACTTATACATTAGACGTAGAAGATCCGAATTTCTTCGATTTATTTGAGACCCTGGATATTAATAAAACATATAGCTTAACAGAAAGTAACTTCAAACCCGCTTCTGGAGTTAAATCCCAAGCTATCACAAGCATAGAACCTCAAACTCAAATCGCTGCAAGTAATTCGACTGAAAAAAAATATGAATATAAAAATAAAATATTCGATATGGACGTTGAAAAAAGTGGTATTGAACTTGAAATCGATGATTTAAAAATAGGTAAATCTAACGCGAAGTTATCTGGAGAACTAAACTTATATACACCTAAAGTGGATGTAGATATTGATGCTAAGCTGACAGGTATTAAAAAAGTTGAATTTGTCAGTACGGCAAAAACAGATGCTCACTTACTTGTACTTAGTAGTAGTAAGGGTGCCAAGGGTGTTTCTACTAAAGAACTAGTGCAAGAAATTCAAAGTTCTAACAAGGGAAAAGGAAGCTTCGAGAAGAAATTAGGTACCTTTGCTATTCCTTTACCAACCCCAGGTCTTTTTATCAAAGGAGATATAGTCTTACAGGGTCAGATAGACTACAAAGGTCAAGTAAGGTACGAGGTTACATTTAAACAGGAAGCTAAAAAAGGTGTGATCTATAAAAATAAAAAGATTAGTAAAATTAATTCTAATAAAGGTAAATTAGAATCAGAGTTTACAGGTGTAGGAACGGCAGGTTTTGCTGTAGGACCTAAAATGTCATTTGCGCTGACCGCTTTTAAAATTGTTGGAGCTGGTGTAGACACATCTGTAAAAGCAAAAGCAGATGGAAAAGTAGTATCCGGTATGATCTCCAAGCAGGATTTAAATTTCTTATGCGGAAGTGCTGAAGCAAAGTTAGTAGGTAACGGAAACATAGTCATGGGGATAGATGGATTTGGAAAGAAACTTAAGAGGTTAATAGATTGGAAGATTCAAGAAGCAACATTTTTAAAAAAGAATTTTGAGTTTGGTGAATGTGAAAAGACCCTTTCAGTAAAAGTAAATCCAGCTATAGTTCAAATGAAAACAGGAGAAAGTCAAAATGTAAAAGTAAATGAGGAATATTTTGACGCCAAGAGTTTTGAAACAAAGAAGAGAGCCTTTAACACAAATGGATTAAAAGTAGCCTTTAATCAAAGTGGTGTGGCGATTGCAAGTAAAAATAAAACAAGTTTAGCTGTCTCAGCTAGGGAACAGCCAGCAGCAAAAAATACAACAATGAATTTAACAGTTACAAAAGGATATCGCAAAGGGGATAAGTTATCTGTACCTATTTTAATAACAAACTTTGACGATATCCAGAAACAAAAGGAAAAGGAAGAGAAAGAGAAGGACGAAAAAGAGAAACAAGAGTCTGATAGTCAAAATAAATGGGCTGGAGACTGGTCGAGAGATATCGATACCGATCGAAGTTATATAGAAATTACTAAGGTAAAAGGCAATACGTTTAAATTTTCTCTTGAGGCAACTCATACAAATAATAAAGAAGCTGCTCAAAACGGATATATAAACGTTGGTAATGTAGAAGGTACTGCCAAAATCAATGGAAATGTAGCGACTCAAATAACAGATGAAACGGAAAGCGGTTGTATGATAAAAATGACTAATTATCAAAGTTATATGCAAGTCGAATATATTTCAGAC
>NZ_JAVFHM010000024.1:0-1209 GCF_041954005.1 Priestia sp. BR_2
GTGCACGGTTCAGAAGAACCGGATGCTCTTTAATGACTTCCTCGAGCACATCCCATACTTCTGGACTTACACGTTCTACTTTGCGTTTCGCACTCTTGATATTATGTGCCAGGCCTTTGTTGACCAGTTCTTTCATCACGAACGGCTTGAAGAGCTCGAGCGCCATTTTCTTAGGCAGACCGCATTGGTACATTTTCAGGTAAGGACCTACGACGATAACGGAACGACCAGAGTAGTCAACCCGTTTACCGAGCAAGTTCTGACGGAAACGCCCTTGTTTACCCTTCAGCATGTGGCTGAGGGATTTAAGCGGACGGTTACCCGGACCTGTTACCGGACGGCCGCGGCGGCCGTTGTCGATCAGTGCATCGACAGCTTCCTGCAGCATGCGCTTCTCGTTTTGAACAATGATATCCGGCGCGCCGAGATCCAGCAGTCTTTTCAGACGGTTGTTCCGGTTAATAACACGGCGGTACAGATCGTTCAAGTCGGAAGTCGCAAAGCGTCCGCCATCAAGTTGAACCATCGGACGAAGCTCCGGCGGAATGACCGGCAGCACATCCATGATCATCCATTCCGGATTGTTGCCGGAGTTGCGGAACGCCTCAATCACTTCCAGGCGTTTGATCGCCCGGTTGCGGCGCTGACCTTGTGCAGTGCGCAGTTCTTCCTTAAGGAATTCAAGCTCTTTCTCAATATCGATGTCTTGAAGAAGTTTCTTGACCGCTTCAGCACCCATGCCGGCTTGGAAGCCGTAGCCGTACTTCTCACGGTAGCTGCGGTATTCCTTCTCGGACAGCAATTGCTTCTTCTCCAGCGGCGTATCTCCTGGATCGGTTACAACATAAGATGCGAAGTAAATGATCTCCTCAAGAGATCTTGGGGACATATCCAGAGCCAGACCCATGCGGCTTGGAATGCCTTTGAAATACCAAATGTGCGATACAGGAGCTGCGAGCTCGATATGGCCCATCCGTTCGCGGCGGACTTTGGCGCGCGTGACTTCAACGCCGCAGCGATCGCAGACTACTCCTTTATAACGGACACGCTTATACTTACCGCAATGACATTCCCACTCCGTCTGAGGACCGCAAATACCCTCCCAGACGACGCCTTCTTTCTCCGGCTTCAAGTTACGGTAGTTAATCGTATCCGGCTTCTTCACCTCCCCCCGAGACCCAGCACGGCTTTTTTCCGGTGAATGAAGAC
>NZ_JAVFHM010000025.1:0-1536 GCF_041954005.1 Priestia sp. BR_2
ACTCTTTCCTATTCTTTCAACATACTAGACTGCAATTTTTATGCCAGTATTTGAAAAGCAAATATTAGCGCAGTTTTCCTTGGTTCTTATAACCAAGTGCTGAAAAAATTCACCGCATTTAGAAGGAAAAAGCCTATTGTACATTGAATGGATAGTGGTGAAAAGTTTCACCGTATATTGGCAGAAATTCACCATAGGAAAGGAATACGAAACAATGACTTCTTTTAAAGAAAAAAAAGATTTGACGAACGAAACGTTACAGACCATCATTGAATTCTCTACGGATGGAATATATGTAGTAAATAAAAAGGGAATAACGATATATGTAAATGAAGCTTATGAAAAAATCACAGGAACCAATAAACAAAACGTATTAGGAAAGCATATGCAAACCGTTATAGATGAAGGATATATTGATCAATCTGTTTCCCTGCTTGTGTTAGAAGAAAAAAAGCGGCGCTCTATTATGCAAACGATTTCAAGCGGAAGAGACGTTATGGTAACAGGAAATCCAGTGTTTAACAAACAAGGTGAAATAGAGCTCGTTGTTACCACTGTACAGGATATTACACAGTTAAACGCAGTTAAAAAAGAGCTGTTAAAGGTAAAAGAGTTTTCACATATGAATGCAAATAAATACGCTGTAAAAGTTAATGGGTCGGAACAGCCCCTAGTGTTTCAAAGCAATAGGATGAACTTGGTTTATCAGCAAGCCAAACGAGTAGCTCCGTTTCCTACAAGTATTCTTCTATCAGGTCCCTCAGGATCGGGAAAAGAAGTAGTCGCTAATCTTATTCATGATTCAAGCGATAGAAACAATCAGCCATTCATTAAAGTGAACTGCGGAGCCATTCCTGAACCGTTGCTAGAATCAGAGTTATTCGGCTATGAAAAGGGAGCTTTTACTGGCGCTCGAACAGAAGGGAAAATAGGACTGTTAGAACTCGCTGATGGTGGAACCTTGATGCTTGATGAAATTGGTGAAATGCCGATTTCCTTGCAAGTAAAACTGCTTCGAGTGTTACAGGAAAAGCAGGTACAGAAAATTGGAGGAACTAAAACAAAAAGTATCGATATACGAATCATTTCGGCAACAAATCAACATCTAGGAGAGCTTATTAAAAAGGGGAGGTTCCGTGAAGATTTATACTATCGTTTAAAGGTAGTTGAAATCACCCTTCCGCATTTATCTCAACGTAAAGAGGATATTGGTTTACTGGTTGATCATTACGTTTCCTACTTTTGCAGCTTGTATTACGTCCAAAAGCGCATATCAAATAAAGCGAAGCAAATGCTAGAAGCGTACCAATGGCCGGGAAATGTAAGAGAGCTTCGAAATATGGTTGAGAATATGATTGTGTCTATTCCTGGTGAAACAATTGAAGCCCATCATTTACCTTTTCATACTTATAATGAAGATGAAAAATGTGACTATTTACCTCTAAAAAAGAAAGTGGAGAAGTTTGAACAGCGGCTCGTTAAAGAAACTATTCAACATTGTTCATCACTCCGGCAAGCAGCGAAAGAATTAGGTAT
>NZ_JAVFHM010000026.1:0-2399 GCF_041954005.1 Priestia sp. BR_2
GTCCAAAAGATCCGGTAGCTGAACAGTACCGTACGATTCGTACAAATATTCAGTTCTCAAACGTTGATCAAGATATTAAGACGATAGTTATCACATCAAGCGGTGCTGAAGAAGGGAAGTCTACAACGACTTCTAATCTAGCAACGGTTTACGCACAGCAAGGTTTAAAGGTACTACTAATTGATGCTGATTTACGTAAACCAACGGGTCATTACACGTTCCGATTAGAAAACCATATTGGCCTGACGAATGTGCTAACTCGTCAATCTACGTTAGCGCAAGCGGTTCAAGAATCAGAAATTCCCCATCTTTCTGTTCTAACAAGCGGTCCCATTCCGCCAAATCCATCTGAACTGTTAGCATCTGCTCAGATGGCTGAGTTGTTAAAAGAAATGAAAGAACAGTTCGATATGGTTATTTTTGATACGCCTCCGATTTTAGCGGTGGCCGATGCGCAGATTTTAGCGAATCAAGTAGACGGCACGATTTTAGTTGTAAGAAGCGGTAAAACAGAGAAAGACGCTGCGTTAAAATCGAAAGAGCTGTTAAGTAATGCGCAAGGTAAGCTTCTTGGAGTTGTATTAAATAACCGCAAAGTAGAAGAAGGAAACTACTATTATTATTATGGCAGCAATTAATCAAAGCCTTCTCGCTAGCATGTGCTAGCGAGGAGGCTTTTTGGCATGTTTTTTTTAAAAAAGACGTATAAGAAATTATGACTATTGTTATAAAAAGTTTAAAATGTGAGATTTTTCATGGATGAGATACTTATAAGATGTTAGTAAAAATTTGCTGCTTACTAATGTATGTATAAGCTAGCTAAAAAGTAGATTTTTCTCGATGAACAGCACATTTTAGGGCTTGTTTAGTAGTTCGAATGAAACGAATAGATGTATTCAGACTATTCTTAAATATTTACAGGGCGTTGGTTTGCAGATGTTTCGACAAAAAAAGACATAGAAATACATGTTATAATATGCTAACATAAGTATTGCTTTTATTAGGTCTTAAGAAGGATAGGGGTGAGAGTAGATGATTGACTTACATTGTCACATTTTGCCTGAAGTGGATGATGGTTCTGCAAGTAACGAGATGAGTATTGAAATGGCGAAGCGAGCCGTATCAGAAGGCATCACGGCAATTGTTGCTACGCCTCATCATCAGAATGGCAGATATCTCAATGAAAAAGAAGCTATTTTACAGAGTGTTGAACAGTTAAATAGTTTATTAGTTCGTGAAGGAGTGCCATTAACCATTTTACCTGGTCAAGAAAACCGTATTTACGGTGAAATCTTAGACGACTATCATCAAGACAAAATACTCACTTTAAACAATACGGGAAAATACTTGTTTGTTGAATTTCCTTCGAGTCAAGTCCCTCGATATGCGGAGCGGCTGCTGTTTGATATTCAATCACAGGGAATCGTCCCTATTATTGTCCATCCAGAACGAAACAGTCGATTGTTAGAAGATCCTGATCTTCTCTATAATTTTATTAATAAAGGAGCATTCGCTCAAGTTACAGCTTCTAGCTTGGTTGGACACTTTGGAAAGAAAATAAAAAAATTTTCTCACCAGTTAATAGACGCCAACCTCGTACACTTTGTTTCATCAGACGCTCATAACCTTCAACATCGTTCTTTTCATATGCAAGCGGCGATTGATGTGATTGAAAGTGAGCATGGAAGAGACTATTATTATATGTTTCTAGAAAACGCTCAGTGCGTTGTAGATGGAACAAGATGCTACAAAGAATCTCCAGAAAAAATTATTCGGAAAAAGTTTCTAGGTATTTTTTGATGTATAGAGGGTAGAAGCTATTGAGCAGTATAGAAACTATGAAAGAATTTGATCATTTACCTAAGAGTGTAAAAAAGGCTGTGCGGTACATTTACCAAGATGCATCTTACGATCAGTTGCTGATTTTAAAAAAACATTTAGCACATGCCATTCAGCAGAAAGAACAAGAACTTTATAAAAAAAGAGACTAGTATTTTCTATTAAAAATACTAGTGCTTTTATACATAATTTAATGAAACTAGGTGACTACATTGCAACAGCGTATTAAAGTAATGACAATTTTTGGAACACGTCCAGAAGCCATTAAAATGGCTCCCCTTGTATTAGAATTAAATAAACGTTCAGAAGAATTTGAATCTATCGTGACAGTAACAGCTCAGCACCGTGAAATGCTAGACCAAGTGCTGCGTGTGTTTGATATTACACCGGATCACGACTTGAACATTATGAAAGACCGTCAAACGCTTATGGATGTAACAACACGCGGACTTCAAGGACTAGATCAAGTCATGAAAGAAGTTCAACCTGACATCGTACTTGTTCACGGCGATACAACAACAACCTTCATCGCAGGTCTTGCGGCTTTTTATAATCAAATA
>NZ_JAVFHM010000027.1:0-1198 GCF_041954005.1 Priestia sp. BR_2
GTCTAGTGCGTCTGCCAATTCCGCCACACGCGCACAAGATGAAACAATGGTGAGCCATGAAGGACTTGAACCTTCGACACCCTGATTAAAAGTCAGGTGCTCTACCAACTGAGCTAATGGCTCGCATTTCAGGCCACCGAAAATACTCGGAATCACCTTCAAAGCGTAACTTTACTATTTGGAGTAAAGTGGCTGGGGATATAGGATTCGAACCTATGCATGACGGAGTCAAAGTCCGTTGCCTTACCGCTTGGCTAATCCCCAAAATCGTTGAGTTACTTCTATCTTGCCGATTCTCGTTAGAATCATGCATGAAATGGTGGAGGCTGAGGGGATCGAACCCCCGACCCTCTGCTTGTAAGGCAGATGCTCTCCCAGCTGAGCTAAGCCTCCGTATAAACTCATGGGGTTCTCATCCCCCTGATGCAATAAAATAGTGGTGACCCGTAGGGGATTCGAACCCCTGTTACCTCCGTGAAAGGGAGGTGTCTTAACCCCTTGACCAACGGGCCACATTTTCATGATGCATGTCCAAACCAAAAGCGAATCTGGAGCTTCCAACCGGGATCGAACCGGTGACCTCATCCTTACCATGGATGCACTCTACCTACTGAGCTATGGAAGCAAGTGGCTCCCCGAACAGGACTCGAACCTGTGACAACTCGATTAACAGTCGAGTGCTCTACCAACTGAGCTATCAGGGAATATGTACCGCTTGGCGACGTCCTACTCTCCCGGGACCCTTCGGTCCAAGTACCATCGGCGCTGGAAGGCTTAACGGTCGTGTTCGGTATGGGAACGCGTGGAACCCTTCCGCCATCGCCACCAAACGGTTCAGATGCTTGATCACCTGAAAACTAGATACGAAACGATATTTGCAGCACATTAGAATCCGTAGCATTCACCCGATGTGGTATCGGGGTCCCCGAAAAGTATTCGGCATCCGCTTCAAAGCTTCGCTTCACTTTTTGGGGTGTTTTTTGGATAAGCCCTCGACCGATTAGTATTGGTCAGCTCCATGCATTGCTGCACTTCCACCTCCAACCTATCTACCTCGTCGTCTTCAAGGGGTCTTACATACTGGGAAATCTCATCTTGAGGGGGGCTTCACGCTTAGATGCTTTCAGCGCTTATCCCGTCCGTACGTAGCTACCCAGCCATGCTCCTGGCGGAACAACTGGTGCACCAGCGGTACGTC
>NZ_JAVFHM010000028.1:0-2104 GCF_041954005.1 Priestia sp. BR_2
GAGCAGCTTTCATACACCTTTCCAAGTGAGCAATCAGTAATGGCTTTTGTTATTTATGGATTTGCTGTATTTATGCTGGTTCGACACTCTAGAAGGTTATGGATTCCTACATTGGCACCCATAGTGGCCATTCTTATTTTATTGCTTATTGCGATTAGTCGTTTGTATCTGAGTATCCAATATCCCAGTGACATTGCAGCAGGATATGTATTTGGAGGAGTATGGCTAGGTTTAAACGTTTTGCTTCTTGAAACCTTCCGTCTTATGAAAGGTATTAATCCATAGTGGTTCACTAAAAAGAAAGGTCTAACTACACAGGAACTTATCTTGTCCAAATGGGGTTTATTATATTTTGAACGATGCGAAAGGAGAACCTGCATGCAAAACCGTATTTTAATCGTTGAAGATGAAGAAATGATTGCACGAGCTCTTCAAATTGAGCTTGAGCATGAAGGATACCAAGTACTCGTGGAGCGCGAAGGAAAAAGCGGCCTTGAGGCTGCTTTACATAACAGCATTGATCTAGTTTTATTAGACGTTATGCTTCCAGAACTTAGCGGTATCGAAGTCCTTCGAAGAATTAGAAAAAAGAACGCCTACCTCCCTGTTATTCTTTTGACAGCCCGTGACACTACGTTAGATAAAGTGATGGGACTAGATCATGGAGCAAATGATTACATCACCAAGCCCTTTGAAATAGAAGAGGTGTTAGCTAGGGTACGCAATAGTCTTCGTCATAGAGCTATCATTCAAGAAGTTACTGACAAAAAAGATGTTCATTTATCAATAGAAGATTTATCTGTAAATCTAGAGAGCAGGGAAGTAATAAGAAAAAACAAAACGATTATATTAACGCCGAAAGAATATGATTTGCTTGTTTATTTACTAAAAAATCAACATATCGTATTAAGCAGAGAAAATATCCTCTTGACCGTTTGGGGCTATGATTATGAAGGAGAAACAAACGTAGTAGATGTGTATATTGGCCATTTGAGAAAGAAAATAGAAGAAGAGATTACCTCTTCCTTGATTCACACCGTCAGAGGAGTAGGATATGTGATAAGAAAGGAACCATATGAAAATTACTACTAAGGTTAACTTGTTTATTACAGTTTCTCTGTTAGTCAGCTTGCTTATTGTAAATACGATTGTATTTTTTTTATTTATGAAAACGACCGTTAATATGGAAGCACACTTAGTCTTCAAAAATGCGAATGAAATGTTGAAAAAATACCACATTTCTAAATCCTTAACACTCGACAAAAACCTTTTAAACTCTTACATACCTAGTCACTCTTTTATTCGAATCGTGGGGCCGAACTCTACAACTATTAATCAAGTCACTAACGACAAAGTTCTTGTTCAGAAAATCCCCCCTACTTTTTCAACAGAAAAGAACTTTGAACTTAGACCTTTTCAAGAACATCAAAATTTAGTGGTTCACGTACCGATTCATCAGAATCACAAAGTAATAGGCACGTTAGAAATAAGTGAGCGGTTATCAGGACTAGAAAGCCGCAAAGATATTATTTTGTCCATAATGGGGACTGTTACCGTCATTTCGGTTCTTCTCTCTTTTCTAGCTGGCAGATGGTTATCAGCTATCATTATGAAGCCTATTGTATCAATGATCTCTACAATGGAGGATATTGAACAAAGTGGCACGCTGAAAAAGATTGGTATACAAACTGAAACAAAAGATGAAGTGTACAAAATGGCAGCTACATTTAACCGTATGATTAGTAAACTGAAGGAAAACTCAGATAAACAAAGGCAATTTATTTCCGATGCTTCACATGAGTTAAAAACGCCTGTGACTGTTATTAGCAGCTTTATTACAATTCTTAGAAGGCATGGAACACAAGATGAAAAAATAGCAAAAGAAGCAATTGAGGCTATTTATTTAGAAACAAATAGAATGAAAAATTTGACTAAAACACTGTTAAGTTTAGCTGAATTAGAGGATTCCAAACCTGTTGACATAAAATTAGTTGATCTTGTCTCTCTCAGTACAGCCCTTGTAACTCAGTTCATGCAAGTTTATGACCGACCTATTATCCTGCATAAAAATTCCCACTCCATTTTCATCAAGGGAGATGAATTG
>NZ_JAVFHM010000029.1:0-2077 GCF_041954005.1 Priestia sp. BR_2
ATTTTATTAGTGTCTCAGGATCTTATTATTTCTAACTACCGACTATTAAATTGAATAAAAAGGAAAATGAAAGTTACTTTTTAACTATTTATAAGGTACTATATTAGTTGTATTTTAACTTTTTATGAATAAGAAAGATTACTGTAAGAATTAGACTCTATAAATGACTACTATTTATAATCAAAAGGAGAATTATATGAAAAGAAATTGGAAGAGTTCGGTGATTACATATTCTGTGGCTGCTTCTTTACTTGCGTCTATGTCAGCTTCAGTGAGCCCTGCTTATGCAGCGTCAAATGCTAAAAGTTCATCTGTTGAAACATCGTCGGTTAAGAAGGTTAATTTGTTTAAACGAGTTAGTTCAAACTCTCAAACTGTAGATATTGCCAACAAACTACTAAACAATGAGCTTTATGTTAACAGCAACTGGGCTCCTTATAAATTTAATGGTAAGTTAACATGGAAAGAAAATCCTTATAAAGATGACACCTGGTCTTTTTATTTTCAAAGTCTAGATATGGTCGGCTACTTGACGACTGCTTATGAACAGACCCATTCTCAAAAATACTTAGAAAAAGCACAGTGGTACATAGAAAGTTGGATGAATGCCAACCCTTCTCCCCAAAAGCAAGCTAGCCGCTTTGCGTGGAGAGATCACAGTACAGCAAACCGAGTAGTTAACATGGCGCAATTTTTGGATCAATATAAAGGTTCTTCTATTTATAATAAAAGCTTTGAAAATAAGGTATTAAAAATGCTAGAAAAGCACGGCGATTTTTTAATGGACGACAAAAATTATTCGTTTGGCAGTAACCATGGCATCTTTCAAGATCGCTCTTTAATTGAATTAGCGTTACTATTTCCAAACATGTCTCACAGTCAGCAATGGTATAAAAAAGGTATGGATCGCTTGCTTGTACATGTAGAAGAGGATGTAACAAAAAGCGGGGTTCACAAAGAGCATAGTCCTGCTTACCACCTGCTTGTTCTTAATTTATTTAAAAATATCAATGGTTTTATTAAGCAATTTAATGTGAAAGAACCTAGACTCACAGGCGGCATTTCAAAAATGGAGGATTATTTAGCCTACCTTGGGGATCCATCTGGTCAGTTACCGAACTTAGGAGATTCTGAACCTTATAACCTTTATTCTTTAAGCCCTAAGGCTCTTACAAGTGATAAACTTCTATATGTTGTGACAAATGGTAAACAAGGAAAAAAACCTGATAAAGACATTGTATATACAGATGGCGGAACTGCTGTTTTTAAAAATGATTGGAGTAAAGAAACACCTTTATATCTTTTGTTTACATCTGCTTTCCACTCCACTACTCACAAGCATGCAGATGATCTATCTTTCCTTTTAACCTACGGAAAAACAAGTTTCTTTGTGGATTCAGGAAAGTACAATTACAGCTATACAGATCCTTACCGAGAATATATCAAGAGTTCCTTAGCACATAATACTGTAACTGTAGACAAAAAGTCTTTTCCTATAACAAAAGATCAAGTGAATAAATCTAAAATTAATACGTCTGAAATAAGTAAAGCGTACAGCTACGTTACTGGCAGCCATGAACTGTATAAAGGAGTAAAAGTAAAAAGAACGCTTATTTATTTAAAAAGCACCAACAGCATTATTGTGCGTGATGTAATGGAATCAAATAAAAACCATACATACACCGATACATTTAATATTGGAAAAGATGTAGATGTAAAAAAATCTGCAGCCAGAGTATTCACTCTGACTAGTAAGCTTGATAAAAAACAAATTGAACTAATTCAGCTTACGAAAATGAGCACCATCAAAAATTATAAGGGTTCTTCTTCCCCTATTGCTGGATGGCAATCTTTAGAGTTTAATAAAAAACTGCCAATTACTCAGCTTCAGTTTACGAATAATAATCAAAAAAATGCTGACTATAAGTTTATCATTAACACAGATACCAAAAACGGAATAAAGAATTACACGGTTAAAAGTACTCCTACACATGATATTTATACAATTGTATTAAAGAACGGGAAACGTACAAATGTACAGGTAAAAAAATAAATACAAAATATAATTATTAAAACC
>NZ_JAVFHM010000030.1:0-573 GCF_041954005.1 Priestia sp. BR_2
TTTTTATATATTGTCCATTCCTGGTATGATTTGGATCCTTTTGATTTGTTTGCTGTCTCAGTCAATCCAATAAAATTTTCTCTGTAATTGGCGATTGCTTTTTGTTGTTCATAAGTGAGGATTTCAAAACCCTCCATTCTACTTATCTTAGCTAACGGAACAATGTGATCTGCATGTAATTTTCCATTTATTGTTTTGCCAGGGAGAGCTGGATCAGGAGTACCTATTAAATCATCAATATTCTTATTTACATCACTGTCGCTCCGCTAATTCCTTTATCTTCGTATATGTGAAGCAGTTGTAATTCATTCTCGTTACAGTACCGTTCAATTTCTTCTACTTGATACGCCAAGCTGTACCCTTCACGTACTTGTCCTTCTGTTGAAACTCGTACATAACCAACTACTTTCTCTTCCATATTGAGTCCCTTCCCGTTACAGCAATTACAATCCCTGTAACGTTTACCCGTTTTTTGCGGATAACGTGTGCATAACGTCCATCCGTTAAAACGTACTTTACGATGATTTCCAAAAATAATACAACCCTTTATTTTTTCCTCTACTATCGTCGTAC
>NZ_JAVFHM010000031.1:0-1597 GCF_041954005.1 Priestia sp. BR_2
TAGCAGCAGAGTTTAAAAAAACAGCTATCAAAAGGGATAAAGATGGTGGGAATCCAAAAGTGGAGCGAGATCTCATTCGAAACAGTGGATTGTTGCACCTCTTAATTCCTGATGAGGTAGGTGGTATGGGAAAAACGTGGATTGATGTTTGTGACATTGTGCGGATTTTTGCTGAAGTAGACAGTTCATTAGCACATGTATACGGCTATCATTTTCTTAATCTAACTACTCCCTATTTTTATGGAACACCCGAGCAAACAGCTTTTTACTACAAAAAAACCGTTCAGCAAAACCTCTTTTGGGGAAATGCCTTTAACCCTGTTGACTTGAACCTTTTTGCTACAGAAGAAAAAGGATGCATTGTGCTAAATGGTCGAAAAACCTTTTGCTCCGGAAGTTCAGACTCTGATTATTTAATTGTATCAACTGTTTTTAAAGATACAGAAGCTCCATTAATTGCAGTAATACCAACTAAACGGGAAGGCATCAAGGTTAACAATGATTGGAATCATTTTGGACAACGACAAACGGATAGTGGATCCATCATGTTTAAGAACGTTCCTGTTTATAACGAAGATATTTTAGCAGCTGTTCCACCGAATAAAGAATTTTTAAAAGTTCGATCTACAATTGCCAATTTCCTTATCACTCACATTATGCTTGGAATCATAAAAGGCGCCATAAATGAGGCTCTACAATACGTATCAACTAAGACAAGACCCCGTTTTGCACAAGACTCATCTGCTGTAGATGACCCTTATATACAAAGACATCTTGGACAATTTCACATTCAATATAAAGCAGCTGAATCCTTAATTTTTCAAACAACTACTATATTTCAAAAGGCTTGGGATAGTGGCTGGGACCTTACGGAAGAAGAGAAAATTAGTATACAAAATTCCATAGGAATAGCTAAAGCATTTGTTACTGAAGCAGGGTTGGAGATTACTTCGAGGATCTTTGACGTAATGGGGAGCAGAGCGACTTCTAACACGTATCGCTACGATCGCTTCTGGAGAAATATTAGAACACTATCTATGCATGCACCTATTGATTACGAAATTCAACGTCTTGGCAGGTGGACACTGCAAAATCACAAAAATTATCATGACTTGGAGGAAGATAAATGACTATTTCAACATACATTGCAGAACTAGAAATTGCTATTCGTAACGTCTTACAGCAAACAAGTTCAGAGAAAGAAATTGTAGAACAACTGAAGCCTCACTTTGATTCATTTTTAAAAACAAAAGATTTATTACCAACTACATATAAACAGCCTAAGGAAGATAGATACAGCCAGTTTTTATTATATAAACCAGAGGATGAGGCTTTTTCGATTGTAGGGTTTGTATGGGGACCTGGACAAACTGCTCCTATACACGACCATTTAGTATGGGGATTGGTTGGAGTGTATGAAGGAGCAATTGAAGAAACCAGATATCAAAGAATTAGAGGTGAAAAAGATAGCTACACATTAAAAAAAGTAGGGGTAGTAACAGCTAAAGCTCAAGATATTTCCTATGTTTATCCTCCCAACAAAGATATACATAGTGTCCGTAATCCATTTGGTGAGCCGGCCATTACTATTCATCTT
>NZ_JAVFHM010000032.1:0-680 GCF_041954005.1 Priestia sp. BR_2
GTATTTCTCCTCGTGATATTTTTATCGATAAACAAAGTGGAAAAAACTTCAATAGAGAACAGTATCAATTACTAAAACGAATAATTCGTAAAGGCGATATTCTTTATATTCATTCTTTAGATCGTTTCGGTCGTAATAAAGAAGAAATCTTACAAGAGTGGAATGCGATCACAAAAGAGGTTGAGGCGGACATTGTCGTCTTGGATATGCCGTTGTTAGATACGACTCAGTACAAGGATAGTTTAGGAACCTTCATTGCCGATTTAGTTCTTCAAATTTTATCTTGGATGGCTCAAGAAGAACGAGATCGTATTCGCAAGCGCCAGCGAGAGGGAATTGATGCTGCGGTGACTAAGGGAATTTCTTTTGGACGACCCAAAGCTCAAGTCAACGAAGAATTCATTGAAGCTTATAATCGATGGAAGAAAAAAGAAATTACAGCTGTACAAGCTATGAAAGAAGCGAATGTAAAAAAGACAACATTTTATAAATTAGTAAAGCAATATGAGAGTACTTTAGAAAAGGTCAATGTATAGTAGAAGAAACTTATCGAAAAGAAGATTTTGTGTATAAAATTAAAAGCGTCCTCTTTAGCAGCAAATGTTCGGGGAGAAAAGTACACGCATATTCGCTATACTCTTTCTGAAGCCCCTGGAAAGGGTTTCAATTCAGTATAAAAC
>NZ_JAVFHM010000033.1:0-1476 GCF_041954005.1 Priestia sp. BR_2
ATTTTATACATATGCTCGTCCCTATAAAAATAGCCCAATTCGGTTCCATAAAAGCGATGGATGATAGTAACTTCATAAAAGAAATAGTTAATTTTTATGTTGATATGAACTTCTTGCAATATCAAGGAATACTTGAATGACAGGCGATATCCACTTTCCTTTGTGCCAAATCATCTGAGAAACAAAATTAATCTCTGTTAAATCTAAAGATAAAGAAACTAACTTACCTTGTTCAAGCTCGGAAGCAACAGAGATTTCAGGAAGAAAAGCAATTCCCATTCCAAGCATAGCACACTGTTTGATGGCTTCCACACTATCAAATTCAAGGGTTGTAAAGTCATTAGCTCCCTCACGAACAAGTAGTCGATCAAATGTTGTATGATATGTGCATCCTTTTTCATTTAATAAGAAAAACTCTCCTTGAATGTCATCAAAATCAACTTTGCTCTGACTTGCAAGGGGATGATTAGGAGCAACTAGGAGACGAAAGCTCTCTTCACGAAGAAGCTCAATATTTAATCCATTTGAATTTACAGGCTCCTCTAGTATAAATACAATGTCCGTTTTTCCTTCATAAATAGATTGTTTTAGGTCGTTAGAAGGTGTTGGACGGAAAATCACACGTACGTTAGGATATTGTTTCCTGAATTCATGCAAAATGGCTGGAAGCAAATAAACACATAAAATTTCATTTGCACTAATGGTAATAGTGCCAGTCATGTTTTCACTATCATTCACATTATTTTTTGCTTCCTCAACATCATTTAAAATCCTTTCTACATATTTATAGAAACGTTCGCCAGCATCTGTTAATACAATTTGTTTGTTTAAACGATCAAATAGTTTTACCCCCAACTCTTCCTCCAAGGATTGAATTTGCATGGAAACATTTGAGGGAACATAGTTTAAAGCCTCTGCGGCTCGACTAAAATTCAGTGTTAGAGCAACCATTCGAAAAGTCACTAGTTGACGTAACTCCATCTCTTTTACTCCTTTCGAAAATACCCAATCATTCGTTCATTTTTTTACATGTACTTCATCATCTCATGATTACATTTTATTAACAATTTTAGATAAAAATACGAATAAGGTTGAGCCTATTCTATATCAATTTTGTGGTTAAAAAAATAAAGCAAGAAGGCTATAGATTCATACTTCATCTATAACCACCTTGCTAATTTTTTCATATAATTCCCTTTTAAAGCATTTTATTTCTTGTAAGAAATTCTATTTATAAGAACCTTTGATGACATTTCAATAACTAATTTTTATCTTTCAAACTTTATTATTCATCTTCTTTCTTTTCTAACCCTATCGTTACGAAAGTAAGAAGAACACCTAATAAAACCATAATAGAGGCAACCCAAGGTGTGTGATTTAACCCCATGCTATCCGTAGTAAGTCCACCTACATATGAGCCGAATGCAATTCCTCCATTAAATGAAGCAATATTAAGAGATGAAGCAACATCTACAA
>NZ_JAVFHM010000034.1:0-505 GCF_041954005.1 Priestia sp. BR_2
ATTTAGAATTAAATGGTTGGCTAAAAAATGAATTTTTAACTTGGGAATGGTGGATACTAGTCGTTTTTTTAGTTGTGCCTTGGGTTATATGGGCTAGACTTGTTAAACGAGACATTATTTTAGAAATTTTGTTATTTGGTACCGTAATTATCTTGACAACAACCTTATTAGATGTAGTTGGTGTGCAATATAGTTTTTGGGAGTATCCCATTGCACTCCTACCTATTATTCCTCGGGCCTTTCCTTTTGATTTTTCAATAGTACCTGTAGCTTACATGTTGTTATATCAATATTTTAGAACATGGAAATCTTTTATTTTAGCCCAGATCATTATGGCGCTAACATATGCATATATAGGTGAACCCTTTTGCGAGTGGGTCAAATTTGTTAATTATTTAGAGTGGAGATACAGATATTCATTCATATATTACATCATTCTTGGAATTGTAACTCGAGCTTTAATACTAAAACTAGCCTCTTTATATAAACCTCAAGATCTTAAAAC
>NZ_JAVFHM010000035.1:0-748 GCF_041954005.1 Priestia sp. BR_2
ATTAATTTATCTAACCTTTTATGACCGACAGATTCATCTTTTAATCTAAATTTCTTTTTACTTTCTAAGCTACTTTCACTTACTTTACTAATCAGATTGTGGGCTTTCTCCCATGCCTTTTCTTCTGTCTCTGCTGTAATAACTTGAAGAGAAACTGAATACTTCAGCGTTCTTCCTTCTTTGGCTGCTAAATGTTTCATCTCTTCGATTCGAAGCTTTGTATCTTCTAATGTTTCTCCCCACAACATATAAACATCAGCTAATTTAGCAGCTACTTGCTTACCAGCTTCAGATGCACCACCCATAAAGATCTCAGGTCTTGGCTGTTGGACGGGCTTTGGAAAAAGAGATGCATTTTTAATGGAGTAATATTCCCCTTGATGATTTACTACATCTTCGGTAAACAAACGTTTCAAAATATGAACAAATTCTTCCGTTCTTTTATAGCGTAAATGGTGTGAAAGACTATCTCCATCTCTTTCTAGATCAGCTTGTGAACCTCCAGTAACAACATTAATAATAGCTCTTCCGTTTGATAAATAATCAAGTGTAGCAAATTGCTTTGCAAAAACTGTTGGGCTAATAAAGCCTGGCCTTGCTGCATATAAAAACTTTAAATTTTTAGTTGATTGTATTAAAGAGGAAGCTACAATTGATGCATCTAGACATTCTGCTCCTACTGGAAGCAGCAGCGCTGAAAACCCGGTCTGCTCAGCCATTTGCGCAATTTGATGATTGTATTTAAAAG
>NZ_JAVFHM010000036.1:0-9210 GCF_041954005.1 Priestia sp. BR_2
GTCATTGATTATTTGCAGCAAGTCAAACATGATGACTTTTTGGATGAGCTGGTTACGTTTGATGGCGGGCGTGAAGCCCGAGACGCGATCCGTGATTTTCTCAGCAAATACGGGATGCGATGTGCCGGAGAAATCGATATCACTAGAACACGTTGGAGCGAAAAACCCGCTACGCTCATCCCGTTGATTCTGGGTAACATCAAAAACTTTGAGCCTAATGCCAGCCATCGAAAGTTTGAGCAAGGACGACAGGAAGCGCTGAACAAAGAACAAGAACTCCTGGAACGATTAAGCCGATTGCCGGATGGTGAACAAAAAGCCGTAGAAACCAAACGAATGATCGACCTTATCCGGAATTTCATTGGTTATCGGGAGTATCCGAAATACGGCATGGTTAATCGCTACTTCGTATATAAGCAGGCTTTACTGAAAGAAGCCGAACAACTCGTAGAAACGGGCGTTATTCATGACAGAGAAGATATATATTATCTCTCTTTTGAAGAACTTCACGATGTCGTACGCACAAATAAATTGGATTACCGAATGATCAACAAACGAAAAGACGAGTACAAATTATATGAAAAACTGACTCCTCCGCGTGTGATCACATCGGATGGCGAGATCATTGTTGGTGAGTACAAACGGCAAAATATTCCTGCTGAAGCCATTGTAGGGCTGCCAGTTTCTTCGGGCGTTATTGAGGGAAGAGCACGTGTCATCTTAAACATGGAAGACGCTGATCTGGAGGAAGGAGACATCTTAGTCACTGCTTTTACAGACCCTAGCTGGACGCCATTGTTTGTATCCATTAAAGGATTGATCACCGAAGTGGGCGGACTGATGACCCACGGAGCCGTTATTGCGCGTGAATATGGATTGCCTGCCGTAGTCGGCGTCGAGAACGCAACCAAAAGGATCAAGGATGGACAGCGCATTCGCGTGAATGGAACAGAGGGGTATGTGGAAATATTATAATAAATACCAACATGAAGCCGCGATTTTCGCGGCTTTTTCAATTATTGAACAGCATTTAGGAAGCAGATGCCTTGCATGGAAATAAATCGGCTGGGGCGATCGGCGGACTTAGGAAGCTTATTATACGTTACGGTTTATTCACGCAACCACGAGGTTGCTTATTGTTGACAAGCAACCCTGGGGTTGCTTATAATCGGACTATGAAGTGGGACAAAGACGCAATATTCAAAGCTCTTAGCGATCCAACACGGCGGCTTATGTTAGACGAACTATCCGAACGCAATGAGCTGACGTTGTATGAACTTACGGTACGTCTCATCATGAAGCACAACCTTTCCATTTCGCGGCAAGCGATAGCTAAACATCTTGCTGCATTGGAAGATGCCGGACTCGTCATAACCAAGCGTAAGGGGAAATATCGAGTCATTATCTTTAACAACGAACCACTGAAGAATTTGCTGAAAGGATGGATAGAGTAATTTATAATTTTATGATGCTGGAGGAGGCCTTAAAATCATGAAAATCATTGTAACCAGTATATTCGTGCAGGATCAAGACAGGGCGCTGGAGTTTTATTCAGAGAAGCTCGGATTTGTTAAAAAGGAAGATGTTCCTGTCGGAGAATTCAGGTGGATAACGCTTGTTTCGCCCGATGTTCAAGACGGTACCGAGCTTTTGCTCGAACCGAACGAGCATCCTGCCGCAAAGGAGTATCAAAAGAAGATCTTTGCCGAAGGCATCCCGGCAACCATGTTTGGCGTTGAAGATATTCGCAAAGAGTACGAGCGGTTAAGGGAAAAAGACGTGAAGTTTACGATGGAACCGACAAAAATGGGCGAACTCACAATAGCTGTCTTTGACGATACCTGCGGGAACCTTATTCAGATCGTGCAGAAGTAATTTACGGATTTGTTAGATAACCCTGACACTTCTGAATGGTGTAGGACAATAAGTAAATGAAGACGATAAAAGCCGCATCGTATGCGGCTTTTATTTATAAGCATGCAAATTGCTGCCGTGCTCAAGTCTCAAACAGGACTTCTCCTGTACGGGATACATCAAACCCCGGAATCGAACGCAGCTCCTTTTGGAAGGTGTCCGATTGCAGAATTTGCAAAAGGGCGGGAATCCAAGTCTGACTCCACGTGGTTTTAAGTATCACAAGATCATAACGCTCCTGAATCAAAGGAATAAAATCAATTTGACCGATTATTGAGGCTGCTTTCTCAATGCCTACGCCAACATCGGCTTCACCGGTAGCAACTTTCGTCGCCACACCGAGATGATTGGTCTGTATATGATCATAGCCGGAAAGCTGCTGCGGATTGATTCCGTGAAGGCGGAGCTGTTCGTCGAGCAACACGCGGGCGCCTGATCCCTTCTCGCGATTCATGAATCGCAGCCCGGAACGGTCTAAATCAGACCACCCTTTAAGACCGAAGGGGTTCCCCGGCTGGACATATAACCCTGCATTTCTGGAAAGAAGATTGACGACCACATAGGAAGAACCAACGAGCAGCTTTCGAATATACGGAAGATTGTACTCTCCTGTATCTCCGTCCAAGAGGTGCGTGCTGACGATATCCGACTCGCCTCTGTACATAGAGATTAAGCTGTCGAGGCTGCCGACAAATGAACGCAAGGGTCGTATGGCGGGGATTGTTTGTTCCATATGTTTGGCCAAAATATCTAGGCTAATGTCATGACCGGTAATGACGATCGGGCGATTCCCACTGGTGAATGTAGGCGGTTGGATAGGTGAAGGCGAAAGCGCCTCAACAGGTTGGTTGGATGCCGGAACCGTTCTTGTCCTTTGTTTGTAGGCCTCCAGGTCAGCAGCATCCACCCGCATTTGTTTGCCGACCCGATAAGAGGGCAGCTCTCCTTTTTTGATCAGATCATACACGGTAAGTTTGGATATTTTTAAGAGCTTGGCAATTTCCTCCGTTGTATAAGACATGTCATTGGACATATCATGTTCCTCCCGGTTAACTGTATAAGTGGTTTAACATTTGAGGCTAATTATAACACAATTGAATGAATTCAAACGATTCTCCTGATTTCTTCCCTTTCCGGATTATATAGATATCATTTAATTAGATATAAATAGATATATTTGGTTTACAAAGAATTGCGCATGACAGTATAATGTTTATGCTTGAATATAACTAAATATAGTTTTTTGGAGGGGGACCCATGATTAAACCGGCAAAGATTAGCGTGGTTTTATCTCTTGTATTATCCATGATATTAGTAATGGCGGGTTGCGGTACGGCAGCAAAAGATCATACCGCTTCTCAAGCTGCGGATAAGTATACGCAAACTTCGGCAGTAGCGGAAACGGTTGAATTGACCGTATCTGCGGCAGCAAGCATGACAGATGCTCTAAAGGAAATCCAGGAGGATTATAAAACGAAGAATCCAAATATCACATTAAATTTTAATTTTGGCGCATCCGGCGCATTGCAGCAGCAGATTGAGCAGGGAGCACCAGCCGACTTGTTCCTGTCAGCCGCAGCCAAGAACATGGAAGCGCTCGTGGATAAACAACTGATTGATGCAAATCAACAAAAAAATGTACTTAGCAATGAGTTGGTGGCTGTCGTGTCTACGGATGGACAAGTACCGGTTGCAAGCTTTGCCGACTTGTCCAAATCCGAACTAAAGAACATTGCCATTGGCATTCCTGAAAGTGTGCCTGCGGGAAGTTACGCTAAAGAGGCCCTTACAAAAACGAACTTCTGGGATTCGCTCCAATCCAAGATCGTACAAGGTAAAGACGTACGTCAAGTTCTTCAATATGTAGAAACGGGTAATGCAGATGTCGGGTTTGTGTATAAAACGGACGCATTAACCTCTGACAAAGTGAAGGTTGCATTTGCTGTGGATCCCGCAACATACACGCCTGTTGAATATCCGATTGGAATCGTAAAGGAAACGAAACATCGAAAAGAGGCTGAGGATTTCTACACTTATTTGCAGACTCAAGAAGCGCTGGACGTCTTTGTGAAGTACGGATTTTCCGTTCCGAATTGATTAGGGCCAATATGAATTGGAACGAATTCTGGTTACCGATTAAACTGTCGCTACAGGTTTCCGTACTGTCCAGCCTAACGGTTGTCCTGCTTGGAGTGGCTGCTGCCTGGTGGATGTCACGCAAATCCTTTAAAGGGAAAACGGTTCTTGAGACCGCCTTTATGCTCCCTTTAGTTCTTCCGCCAACCGTGGTTGGTTTTGTACTGTTGGTCATACTTGGTCGAAAAAGCTGGTTTGGGCAATGGATGGAATGGCTCTTTGACGCGCCCGTCATTTTTACTTGGTGGGCTGCCGTGATCGCTTCGGTCGTCGTAGCCTTCCCGCTCGTCTACCAAACGATGAAGGTGGGATTTTCTTCTGTCCAACGGGATGTCGAGGAAGCAGCTCGATCAAACGGAGCTAACGAATGGCAGGTCTTCAGGTATATAACGCTTCCTTTGACTTATCGCTCGTTGGTAACTGCCTATATTCTTGGATTTGCTCGTGGACTTGGTGAATTCGGGGCGACGTTAATGATAGCAGGCAATATTCCGGGCAAAACACAGACCATTCCTACAGCCATATTCGTTGCGGTTGATGCAGGCAATACGACGATGGCATGGGCGTGGACAGCATCCATGATCATGATTTCCTTTATAATGTTGCTTCTTACAAGACGAAGTGATCAATAAAAGTCGCTAAATACAGCGGCTTTTTTTCATGTTTCGGAACTTGATGATATTGATTTATTTTAAAAAAAGGGTAATCATTAGTTACAGCACTTTATTTTACCATCACATTCCAGTGAAAAGTGCTGATTACGCGCAAACCGAAAGGAGGATTGTGATTAGCTGTCGTCAGCTATAATTCCTGCTTCATATCAACCCCAGTGAGACATCATGTCAAAGGAGGTATCTTAATGTTTCAGGAGCGCTTTGCTCTCAGCGGTAAGAACTTAAAGATTTTTACATCGTTCATTCTCGCCATTATTTTACTTATCATGCCGGTCCTGCCGGCTGCAGCTGCATCACCAGGCAAAACCGTGAATGCTTCGGCTAAGCTGGCCTATAATCTTAAAGGGCTTAAGCACAATGTGGCCGTTCAAAAAGCATATATTGCAGACAAGTATGTTTACGTTACGCAGCGGTCTAAGGGTACATGCTATCTTTCCAGGCTGCTTATTAGCGGGAAAGACGCGAAGTACGTTGACGAAATGACCGTCACCAATACCGGCCATTGTCAAACGCTTGATATGTATACGTACAAAGGGGAACATTATTTCTACTTCAGTTCCAAAGCCGATTCTTCCACTAAGCAATTCTGGTCCCTCCAAGTGGCAAGACTAAAATATAAGGCGGGATCAAAGGTCGATTATACGAAGCTGGACCGGTTCGTCTATATGAATTATGCCAACAAGACCGGCAAACGATTAGGCACAACCTATAGGGTCGACGGCGGCGGCAACAGCAAATATACGTTCTTCCGCGTACAAACCAAGGAAAAGACCGTCACCTGGTCCATATACAGCACAGCGGCCCTGAACAAGCTTCTGGACAGCAAAAAGCAGGTTCGAATGGATAGTGCCGCAGCGGTAAAAGCGAGCATAGCGAGTTTCACTCAATCCGGCAATCGTATTATTAGACCGAATGGATCGTTTCAAGGTGCAGATATGCTGGGGAGCTCCAAAATTTACACCTCGGGAGGCGCCGAAGGCCAAACCCCGCAGATCGCCATGATGACCAGCTCGGGCGCCTACAAGAGCCTGGTGAAAATTACGAATGTGGGAAAGCATGAAATCGAGGGCGTTCAGACCAAGAACGGGAAGGTTTACTTTACGATCGTGACGGATCCCAAGAACAAGAAAAACACGCAGAAAATTTACTATCTGCCGGATACGATTTTTTAAATATTTTACGAAAAAGTCGCCAGGTAATGGCGGCTTTTTTCGAGATTGTGACTAGTATGTCCAGTCCCCAGCAAGTGTAAATCGCTCCTTATCACGTCTTAATATCAGAGAACAATGTGAGATTGTGTGTTTTTGTGGTATTCTGTACTAGTAATTCAAACGCGGTAGTCGTTTATTGGAGGAATATTCAATGCTTGCACATGATCGGCATCAACAAATCATGAAACTGCTTCACGAAATCCAATCGGTCAAGACAACGGATTTAATCGCGCAATTCGGAGTTTCTTTCGAGACGATTCGAAGAGACCTGGAATATCTGGAACAAGAGGGCTTCTTAAAAAGGGTTCATGGCGGGGCAACCTTGCCGGCAGCGGACTATCAGAAAGAACTGCCTTTTACCGTGCGGGAAATGAAGAGGCTTCAAGAAAAACGGGAGTTGGCCCAGATTGCCCTCCGCTACGTGGAAGAAGGGCAATCCTTGTTCATGGATGTAAGCACCACCAATACCGAATTCGCCAAGGCCTTGATGACGCGCTTTGATCGATTGACGATACTGACCAATTCCTTTCAGATCGCATCGATACTTATGGAGAAACCTCATTTCACGATCATCTTTGTCGGTGGGGTGGTCCGTAACTCGGAACATTGCGTGGTCGGCGATTTTGCCGAATCCTTTGTCACTCAGTTTCATGCCGACCTTTTCTTTATGAGCGTGAGCGGCATATCCCTGACCGAAGGCTTGACGGATTATGGGTTAAGCGAGATTCAATTGAAGAAGAAAATGCTGGCCCGGGCACACAAGGTCATCGTGCTTGCAGACAGCAGTAAATTTAACGCGGTTTCGCTCACACCGGTCTGCGGATTGGATCAGATTGAACGGATTGTGACGGACTCCGGGCTAGGGCATGATGTCCTTGAACAATATCGGGAGGCAGGGGTCAACATCGATTGCTAATAATTTCAAAGGAACAAGAAGAGCCTTTCGACGAGGTTCTTTTTTTTGCTCATCATATCAATTGACAGTAAGAAAATCCCATGATACGATCAAAATCAAGTTGTGAAAATGTGTGTTTATAAGCATAAAAGTGTGTAAACTAGTGTTTTTAGAGGGGGTGTAGCAATTTCACTTGCAGTTTTATTGGTTCTAGGCTCTGGCATGGCACATGCAATATGGAATATGTTGGCAAAGTGGAGCGGGAATAAGCAGTTGTTTTTATTTATCATTTATATCCCCACCACGCTTATGCTGCTCCCGGGCTTTATGATCGAAATCGTCACTGCGAATCCACCCATGTCGGGTTATCTTTTGTTATTCCTGTCCGTGTTCATTCAAGGGGGATATGCCTATTTCTTGTCCAAGTCCTTAACCTATGGCGACCTATCCCAGGTCTACCCGATGATGAGAGGCATTTCCACTTTCTTGTTGCCTCTTTGCGGAGTCATTCTCCTGAACGAGCGGTTATCCGTCTGGGGATGGCTGGGACTCGGATTGATTGCATTTGGCTTCTTTCTATCAAGCGGCATCTTTATGAGGAAGCAAAGATTTCATGCCCCTCACAGGGTTCTTTTCTATACTGCAGCCGTGGGGCTTTGCACGATGGCGTACGTGATGGTAGACAAAGTGAATCTGCAGCATTTTTCGCCAACGCTGCTTTTGGAAATATCCAATATCGGATTTATGCTGGGGCTGGCCCCGTTTATCCGTTTTGGCGAAATCCGCTGGGTAAGAGAGATAAGAGAACATGGAAAATGGCTTGCAGTTGGCGCGGTCCTTTCTCCAGGTTCATATTTGTTGTTCTTGTTTGCCATGAGTATGTCCCCGTTAATATACATAGCGCCTCTTCGAGAGATTGGAACCGTATTCGGCACCTTGCTGGGCGTATTGCTGCTGAAGGAAGGTCAAGGAGGGCTGCGGATCGTATCGGCCGGCATTATCTTTATCGGAATCTTACTCGTAGGCATGCTGGGCATATGATTAGTTAGACGGCATTTTACCGTTGCGGTGAACACCGGGATAACGCGTCGGCCATATTCGACATCACTTTGAAGGAGGATTGAGTAGTTTGAACAAGCGAAATCAAGATGGAGAAAACCGGAAGGGGAACGTGCTGCTCCGATTTCAGGTTATCACCGATACGCACGTGAAGGCGGACCCTGGACATAGCTACAATTGTAATTTGGCGAGGGCACTAGAAGATATTAAACGAATGGCGCCGGACAGTGACGGCATTATGCACGCAGGCGATTTAACCGACCAGGGGAGTACGGAGGAATATGCGGAGTTTCGCAGAATATGGCGGGAGCATGGCGCAGGATTGCCGGTCAGTTATTTTGCTGCAGGCAATCACGATGTCGGTCTGGGGCATTGGCCTTCACGTTTGGGAGCTTATCTGGATGCCACGGGGATGAGGGGACCCTATCACGATCATTGGGTGAATGGGTACCACTTTATCTTCCTCGGAACCGAGGAGGGGCTGGAACTGTTTGCTTCCTTGTCCGAAACTCAGCTGACATGGCTCGATACTAAGCTAACCGAGAGCAAGAATCCGGTTCAACCGGCTTTCGTCTTCCTGCATCAGCCGCTCAAAGACACGGTTGCAGGATCTTATGAGTCGCAGCGATGGTACGGCGTTGCTCAGGACGAAGCGCTCAAGAAAGTTTTGGCTAAACACCGGCATGCCATCCTGTTCACGGGGCATACTCACTGGGAGCTGGAGGCGCAGCATACCATGTTCGATGGACAGGAACAACTGCCTTATATGTTTAACGGATCCTCTGTCGCGTACCTATGGACGGATAAAGACGAACATAAAGATGGGAGTCAAGGGCTGTTCGTCGAGGTTTATGCAGATCGTGTAATCGTCAGAGGCCGGGATTTCGCTGCAGGCAAGTGGCTGGAGAATGTCCGGTTTGAATGTAACATCCCTGAGCAATCCGAATAATTGGAAACGCCTACAACAGAACCCTCCATTCAACGACATCGGTTCATTATGATTGAACGGGGCTGTCGGGTAAATGGAGGGTTTTTCCGGCTCCGATGCAGGATTACCAAATGAATATAATTGTTTTCACAGGAAAAAGATACTACAATTGGATCAAGCCTTACATATTAGCGTTTAGATTTTGCTCTTGTTCAAATTGACAGCCAAGAGAGTAACAGAGGGGGAAACTTGGAATGAAAAACAACGAACTAAAGAGGGGGCTCGAAGCTCGCCACATTCAGATGATTGCTTTGGGCGGCACCATCGGTGTCGGGTTATTTATGGGTTCGGCAAGCACGATCAAATGGACAGGTCCATCGGTGATGCTTGCGT
>NZ_JAVFHM010000037.1:0-1428 GCF_041954005.1 Priestia sp. BR_2
GTTTTAAAGTAGATAAAAATTTATCAATAATTACAGGTTTCATCAAATAACCAAACGCTCCTCCTCTTATTGCTTCCCCTACTGTTTCGACATCATTGGCTGCCGTTATTAAAATAATATCGATTCCTCGATACTTCTTTCTGATTTCCCATAACAGTTCTACTCCGTTAATATCTGGTAAAAAAACGTCCAATAAAATTAATTGAGGCGTAAATATTGTTAGTAATTCTAAAGCCTGTTCTCCAGACCCTGCTGTCGCAACAACAGTGAAATGCTCTAGTTTTTTAATAAACTGTTCATAAATTTGTGCAGCCGTAGAATCATCTTCTATAATCATGACATTAATTTGATTTTCAGTCATATCGATTCTTCCTTTTCGTTATTTAATAGCTTTGGGATAACTAATGTAAATCTTGCTCCTTGTAACATACTTTTGCTTATGTATAGTTCACCTTTAAGCAGCTCTACAGATCTTTTAACAATAGTCAATCCAATTCCGTGATTTTCACCTTTTTTCGTTGTGTAACCATCTATAAAAATCATATTTTCTACTTCTTTTGATATCCCTTGTCCATTGTCTTCAACTTCAAAAATCAGGTCATTTCCTACATCTGTAAAAGATACCAGCACGTTCCCTTTATGTTCTCGCACAGCCTCGAGCGCATTATCAATTAAATTCCCCAAGATAGAAACAACGTTTTTTGCGTCTTCGATATCTAAAGTACTTGTTAAGTTACTATCTTGGTCAATTTCTAAAGTAACATCTAATTCTTTCGAACGATTGATCTTTCCAAGTAAGCATGCCGCAATCAAAGGATCCTTTACAGAAGACATTAAAAAAGAAATAATATCTTGGCGTTCCTTTACCTCTGATGAAATCATTTGCATGACATGCTCATACTTCTTTAACTTTAACAATCCATAAATCACGTTCAACTTATTTAAAAATTCATGATTTTGAGCGCGTGAATTATCAGAAAACATTTTAATTTTAGAAATCTCTTCTGTCAATTCTTCAATTTGAGATAAAGTTCTTATAGTAAGGACGATACCCTGCACTTCTTTTTTTCTTACAATAGGAGATAAATCTAAAATATACTGCTGACCATCTAGTACAAGGGACTGGTTAGAATACACCCGCTGCTTTTCTATCGCTTGACCAATTAACTGTCCTAAACGGGCGTTCTTTATCTCTCCTCCTATTTGAAGATGATCAAATAGTTCTCTGGCCCTTCTGTTCATCGACGTTACATATTTTTCAACATTTACAGTAACAGTAGCATCTTGAATAGATTCAAGGGTAGCCTCTTTTTCTTTAAAAAGAAAGGAAATCTCCTCCGGTTCTAGTCCAAATATTAGTCTTTTTACCCTCCTTGCAATGAAAAAAGCTCCAAATGCTCCAATAAGAAAAGGAATACAGGACAATTT
>NZ_JAVFHM010000038.1:0-508 GCF_041954005.1 Priestia sp. BR_2
ATGCAAATCGTAGTCGCGCTCGCAAAGTTCAACAATCTGAAAGTACGGGCTACTCTGCCCACTTTAAACCATTAAAAGGGAGAGTAGTAACTGTCTATCGCGGAGGTCCTGAATCTAAAACGGGATATTTAATCGACGTTCAATCAGATTATTTAACACTTGCTCTTGAAACAAAACAAAATAACAACCAGCAAAATAATCAACCGGTGCAGCTTATTCCACAACAGCAATATACATTTATTTATTACCAGCTTGCTCATGTTAAAAGCATTACAGAGGATACAAAGTCTAATTCGGCACAAACATTTTCTGGATTTAATAGTGAAGTAGAACTTCACAGAGCCAACACATTTGCAGGCACTTTATTATTAATGAAAGATAAACAAGTGCAAATAAATCAAGGAGGGCCAGAGAAAAAATTGGGTAAGATCCTTGATGTATTAGGCTCATTTGAATCTGCGTATGTCGTCTTACTAACAGAAGATGACGGCGTCGTTTATATCAATGT
>NZ_JAVFHM010000039.1:0-700 GCF_041954005.1 Priestia sp. BR_2
ACACTACATTGATAATGAAGTTATAGGAAATCGTAAATTTAAAATTACCTCATTTAATAATCTAGAGTTATGCACTCTTAAGCAATATGCTGAAAAAGGTATTTTACCTTACATCAAAAATTATGCAGAGAGTGACCTAGAAATATTAGATGTTAATAACTATATGAAGTCAAGTGTGAAAAATTATCTCTCTATGAATGATCAAAACATGCAGCAGCACTTTGATTATTTTTCAGCTTATTTAGAGCAGTATTTAGTTCATATAAACAAAGCATTTAAAGAAGGTTTTTTTGTACTAGATCCTCAAGGACTAGAGCAAGAATTAGAAGAAGTTCTTTCTCGTGTTTCAACTTCTTCTTCCGTTGCTAAACATATTTATCAAAACATCAATATTATAGGTGCCGTAGATTATTTTGATACGAAAAAGGGAGAATCTAGAATACCTGACTCTAGAAAGCTAACTATCGTAAATCCTATCCGGTTAATAGCATATCTTAAGCGTTTTGAAACTCTTAACCAATTTGTTCAAAAATGGTGTGAATATGCTACTCAAGGTAACCTAGAAGTAGAAAAGCTAGAAGAGTACTTAGAATTTGCATACAGTAAAGTTAGTCATTTAGCACCAAGGTATTTTTCAGTATTAGAAGACGATACTTATTTAATCGAAAATGACGAATATTTTGGAGAAGGATCCTTTGTT
>NZ_JAVFHM010000040.1:0-1552 GCF_041954005.1 Priestia sp. BR_2
CACAAAGAGTAGGCAAACATATGATAGAACAAGGAGGAGGAAAGATTATTAATATGGCGTCCCAAATGGCTTTTGTAGGGTATATTAAGCGCTCTGTCTATTGTTCTAGTAAAGGCGGCGCAGTTCAGTTAACAAAAGCACTTGCAGTTGAATGGGCCCCCTATAACGTAAGAGTAAATGCTGTGGCTCCTACTTTTATCGAGACAGATTTTACGAGGGAAATGTTTGAAGATCAGGAATTTTATCAGGATGCTGTCTCCCGTATCCCTTTAGGAAAATTGGCTCAGCCCTCCGATGTTACAGGAGCAGTTCTTTTTTTAGCTTCCGATTTAGCTCAGTTTATAACAGGAGAAACAATTAAAGTAGATGGAGGGTGGACAGCAATATGAGTGTTTCTAAAGAAGAATTAGCAATTATAGGTTCTGGTACAATGGGGCACTCTATTGCTTTATCTGCATCTATAGCAGGCTTCAACGTAAAAATTTGGGGAATAGATGACAATGATATTCACCGTGGGAATCAAGGTATTGATGAAAAATTGAATTTGTTGACAACGTATGAGGTAGTGGATTCTAATGAGATAAAAAATATAAAAGAACGTATCTACTTTACAAATTCATTAAGAGAGTGTGTAAATAATGCGAGTTTCGTGATTGAAGGAATTCCAGAAAACTTATACTTAAAACAAAAAATGTTTCAAGAGTTAGATGAATTATGTTCCCAAAATGTAATACTTGCGAGTAACACATCCGGTTTGAGTCCAACTGATATTGCTGCTCTTACATCATATCCGGAAAGAACAGTAGTTACACATTTTTGGAATCCAGGACATTTAATCCCTCTTGTAGAAGTAATACGTGGAGAGCAGACGTCAGAACAGACTGTTAATCGATCGCTTGAATTACTTAAAAACTTGAATAAAAAGCCTATTGTGGTTCAAAAAGATATCCTTGGTTCAATTGGAAATCGACTGCAGTATGCTTTATTCCGTGAGGCTCAATATATTCTTAAGCAAGGGGTGGCCTCGATCGAGGATATTGATAAAGCCGTTTGTTATAGCATAGGTAGACGTTTGTCAGTGACAGGCCCATTTATGACAGCTGATATGGGAGGACTAGATGTATTTGATTCTATATCAGCCTATCTATTCCCCGATTTAAGCAATCATAATAAATCGTTTAGCAAGATGAAAAATCTTATAGATGAGGGAAATTACGGACAAAAAACGGGAAAAGGATTTTATGAATGGTCACAGCAGCAATCAAAAAAAATGAACAAAGAACGTGAACAACAACTTATTTATTGGCTGAAAAGAGATTTAGAAGAGGAAAAAGAACAAAAATAAGTTCCTTTAATGAATAAATGAGTAAGTAAACCTTGAGAGGAAGTTATGAAAAAGAAAAGGATGGTCCTTTGAACCATCCTTTTCTTTTTTTTGATACTAGAACAGGGTTTGAGGTTTTCAGTTTTATACTGACAAGTATTATGCGGATAATGACTAATAAGAGACCTATTAATGGATTTCCTATGTAAAAGTGCTAGTTATTTAGAG
>NZ_JAVFHM010000041.1:0-1066 GCF_041954005.1 Priestia sp. BR_2
CACAAAACGTAACCATAGGCTCACGCGGCAAGCAGCCGATTATTGGAGATAACGTATACATTGCTCCTGGGGCAATTTGTATTGGAGGAACGATTGGAGATAATGTAGTAGTAGGAGCCAATGCGGTAGTGACAAAAGATATTCCCAGTAACTGTGTTGTAGCTGGGGTGCCGGCTGAAATTATCAGCACGGAGATAGAGAAGTACGAGAAGTATGTAAAAAAAGAATAATAGAGTAAATATAAAAAGATCTCTAAATTTTAGAGATCTTTTTAAATCTGTAAAGTAAAAATAAAAATAGTGCTCCACCAAATGAATCAATAGCCACATCAATAATTCGTCCGTCACGTCCAATAATAAAAGCTTGATGCAGTTCGTCTAAAAAAGCAAAACAAGCGAGTAAAACCCACGCTTTTATATATCTCCAAGAACTTTTTTTCAAATTCCAGTAAATTAATAAGGCTAATAAGCCGAAGAAAGAGATATGAGCAATTTTACGTAAGATAAATTCTAAATTAAAGCCGTATGTATAAGACGTATAAAATTCACTGCCAGGATGTAACACGGACCAAAGAGTAGCTTTATGATTCCAGACTGAAGCATTGCTCCATGAATGTGGATCCGTTACTTGAAGATGAGGCGTGTGGGAAAAATGAGAAATAGCAAGTATCATCGCAATAACAAAAATTCTTTTTAATATCATACAAAAAATTCCTTTTATTTTTAGATTTATCTTCATATCTTAAGAGAAAAGGGATGGAAATGCAAGAAATGTCCTTAAGCGTCTTTCTCCTTATATAATATATTAAGATATTTTTATATAGAAATATTTGTAATTCTCACTATTTATGACAGAAGTTCTAACAAATTGTTAAATATAGAAAAAGTAAGACTATCAACATTTAACGACATAAAAAGGTCTTTTGGGGCGGAAATATTATCTTTTCATTCAAAATACTTGTTGTATCGCAAATTTCGACAAAAAATCTTATCCCTCTTTTCCTATTTTTATGATAACATTAATTTTGTTTTTGTTGAGTCAAAAGTTATAGGTCTAATGATTTGGA
>NZ_JAVFHM010000042.1:0-1218 GCF_041954005.1 Priestia sp. BR_2
AAATTTCCTGAATGTCGTATTGATTCGGCGAGAATGAAACGTTTGAGGGGAATGGTAGACAGACAGTCTGCTCAACTCTATCGAGCGCGGTAATCTAACATCTGTCTTCGACGAAAACCCACTCATTCAGGAATAGAACAGTAAGCAAATTTAGCAGCCATGTGAGCTAATGAACCTGGAGCATTACGAACGCTGTTGCAATCCCATCGCCATAGAACACGTAATGAAATTTTAGAGGCAATTCGCTCTATTTCTAAATAGTAAAAAAGAAAGCTGTAGAGATTTCTAAGAAATCCACTACAGCTTTTTTTATGGGATAGACATGCTTAATGTTAATAAGTCAGTTAGGATATGATGCTCACTATTATAAATTAACCCAATGTTGGATTCGTACTCATTAGTTTCAATATAGTATTTTCTATTTTACATAGTTACAAAGCTTACCAATCTGTTGTACTTCAACAACTACAATATCCCCTGACTTCATTGGACAACTGCCAGAAGGCGAACCAGTAGCCAAAACATCTCCTGGCTCCAATGTCATAACCTTTGAAATCCAACTAATAAGGAAAGGGATTGAAAGTGACATCTGATTAGTATTACCTTCCTGTACAACATTGCCGTTTAAGGTTGTAACAATTTTTAAATTAGTAGGATCTACACCTTTTACAATACAAGGTCCCAACGGACCGAAGGTATCAAAACCTTTGCCTCGCGTAAACTGGGGGTCGGCTTTTGTGAGATCCCTTGCAGTCACATCATTAAATATAGTACAGCCAAAAACATATTCTAATGCTTCCTCTTCTTTTATATTTTTGCCTCGTTTACCAATAATGACTGCCACTTCCCCCTCCATTTCCACCTGCTTGGTTAAATCACTTGAGGGGAGGATGATTTCTCCCTGATCTGGGATTACGGAAGACGTCGGTTTTAAAAATAAAAACGGTTCTTTCAGGTTGGCCTTCCCCCCAGTTTCTTTTGCATGTTCAGCATATGTCCAGCCAAAATTAACAATTTTTGAGGGTATTACTGGCTCCAAAATCTTTACATCATTATATCTAACTCTTGATCCATCATATTTTAATTCATCGTTTACAATTTCAGTAAAGTTACTAGACAATTGTACAATTTCATCATCTTTAACGATCCCGTAATATACTTCCCTGTTATGTCGCTGATAGCGAACTATCGTTTGTGTTTTTTGTAGTACCTGCATAC
>NZ_JAVFHM010000043.1:0-544 GCF_041954005.1 Priestia sp. BR_2
GTCTTAGGTGCACGAGCATTACTAGGTGATAATAATCCAAGAATCGAGCAAAAAAGGGCAGAGCTAATTGTTTTACGGATGAATTTAATAATTTAGGCAAGGTAGAAGATTTTATTGCGGACACTGCTATTGGAGAAATTGCAATTACCCATGAGCAAGTTTTCGTTAATCACATTAGAGGTATAACAGGGAGGTTAGGGGAATTTAACCCAAAAGAAGCGGAAGACGAGCTAACATTAGACGAAATAAAAGATTTATTGCCACGAATGAATAAAGTAATAGAAGGACTAAAGCATGTAAAAGCCGATCATAACCCTTCAGTGGAATAATAACATTACTTAAGTACGTGATGATGAATGGCAATTTGCTAAGGTATATGAGTACTGCTATTGTCTAATGAATGAGTTTTGAGCAGAAGGTCTTTATTTAATATATAGAACATTTGTAATATATTTACTTTTGACAGATTGTTAGTATTTGGTATATCCTATTTTTGGATTAAGAGTTACGTAGGTTTAACTCTGTATACATAAAATACTAATTG
>NZ_JAVFHM010000044.1:0-631 GCF_041954005.1 Priestia sp. BR_2
GTCAACAACATTTATTCGTATCCAAAAGACAGCTATGCATTTAATATCCAAAATGCTCAGCGTAACGGAGAAATTACAATTGGTCTATCACCTGGGCAGTATGAGTTTGACGATATGGAAGTGCTTTTTAACTCCTATAAAAACTATGCATCGTCAGTTGATGAGTTAAAACAGTCTGCGCTTCAACATGTGAAGTATGATGAAAACTCTCTGCAAGGTGATATACATGCTAAAAAAGCAGGGATGTTATTTCTATCTGTTCCATACAGCAAAGGCTGGCATTTGAAAGTAGATGGAAAAGCTGCTGACTTTGAACAAGTAAACGGAACATTTATCGGAGTGCGTGTACCTAAAGGAAATCATGCAATTTCGATGAAGTATACAACGCCTTATTTTAAAGAGTCGCTGACAGTTTCACTCTTAACAGCTGCAGCGATAGGAATTGTGTTTGTAGCGAGAAAGAGAAAAAAAGCAAAAACTACATCTGAAAAAGAAGCAGCATAAGGAGTAGTTGCTTGTGAATAAATAATGTAAAAAAAGGCTTTGGAATTATGATTCCAAAGCCTTTTTTATAACTTTATTAACAGGCTGTCTATTCAATGAAACAGATAAGTTTTGTATAAGGTAATTG
>NZ_JAVFHM010000045.1:0-873 GCF_041954005.1 Priestia sp. BR_2
CAATTAATACCTATTTATGATAAGCCAATGATTTATTATCCTTTATCTGTATTAATGTTAGCCGGGATTAAAGATATACTTATTATTTCTACGCCAACTGATACACCTCGATTTAGACAATTACTAGGGGACGGTAGTAATTTAGGAATCAAGTTGAGTTATGAAATACAAGAAACACCCGATGGTTTAGCCCAAGCTTTTATTATAGGCGAAAAGTTTATTGGGAGTGATTCAGTTGCACTTATTTTGGGAGATAACATTTTTTATGGACATGGTTTCACCAAAACGCTAGAACGTGCAGCAAGTCTTTCTGAAGGAGCTACTGTATTTGGTTATAATGTCAAAGATCCCGAGCGTTTTGGAGTAGTAGAATTTAATAAGGAAGGAAAGGCGATTTCTATTGAGGAAAAACCTAATCATCCAAAGTCTACATATGCCGTGACAGGGCTTTATTTTTACGATAATAACGTTGTGGAAATTGCCAAATCTATCAAGCCTTCAGAAAGAGGCGAATTAGAAATTACTTCAATTAATGAAGAGTATTTACGTCGTGGTAAGCTTCAAGTTGAGTTACTAGGGCGAGGTTTTGCATGGCTTGATACAGGAACACATGAATCGCTATTAGAAGCCTCTTTATTTATTGAAACTGTTGAAAAACGTCAAAGCTTGAAAGTAGCTTGTTTAGAAGAAATAGCATTTCGAAAAGGATATATTACAAGAGAGCAACTGATTAAACTAGCAGATCCGCTAAAGAAAAATGAATATGGACAGTATATGTTACGCTTAGCAAATCAAACTATATTAGAAGAAGTGTTAGTAGGTGGGAAATGATGAATATTGTCAAAACGAATTTCAAAGACGTAGTATTAATAG
>NZ_JAVFHM010000046.1:0-1241 GCF_041954005.1 Priestia sp. BR_2
AAATTAAATACATTTTGTTTATTCTTCTTTTCTCTTGAAAATTAATTAATTAATTAATCTACTTAAATCTTAAACTTACAAAGAGAAATGAATTTTTTTGTGATGTTTTTCACTAAATTAACGGCCAGTTCAGCTTAACAAGGATTTATCTTATATTGGAATATCACTCAAATTATGTTAATATATCAAACGAAGAAGGTATAGAAATGGATTTAGTGATTGATTCTTTAGTGTTAGCGGGGAGTTTCACGGTTTATTATATTTTAAGAAAAGTGAATAGTAGTCTTTTAGAGTAAAAGAGAATAGTATTAGGATTCTGGCAATTTACAAGGATAAAGTGAAAAAACTTATCTCAATAGGGTCTAATCTACTGAGATAGAAATAATGGAAGTCAGCATTTTCCTGACTTGCCCCCTAATAAAAAATATAACTTTATAAAAGGAGTGTAAAAGTGAAAAATTTAATGAAAAATTCTTTAATTTTAGTTGCTGCATTAATACTTGTATTCAATATTTCTCACCCCAATTTAACAGAGGCCGCAAGCAAACCTTCACTTAATTCGTTAGTTAAAGAATATGAAAAGGCAACTGATAAATTATTTTATTGGAGCGCTTTGAATGATGGATTTAGTAAAGCTAGTTTGGTTCAAGATGTTGCTTCAATGGCACTGACTGAATACCAAAGCCTTACACTTCCGGGAAAACGACAATATAAAGCAATTGATTTTATAGGCGATGTGAATACCGTTGTCAAAGTTGCTCTTCAAACGGGAAGTAAAAGAGTTACACTTCCAATGAAAGTAGCTGTTAAAGCAAAATATTATTCAGCAAGTGCCGATTTGAAAAACGCTGAGAAACGTTTGAAAAAATATTATCCGGCGGAGTCAAAATGCGTACTTTCGCCATCTTCTTGTAAAGGCGGTTCAGGAGGCGGAGGTGCTACTCGTTCTTGGTAACAATAAGGTTTTTTGTTGACTCTAAATAGGACTAGTCCGTCAATATGCTTCAATTCTTTCATCTTATAATGAGTTCTGCTGAATTTTTTTAATCCGATTCCTGTTTGAAATAAAATTAACATTGTAAATTAGCATTTTCTGATGGTAGACCAAACAGAAAAGATAAAAGGCACGCGAAGAATAATCCAAAAATGAAAAAATCCACATTTCCTTCTTCACTTCTAGAAACTACATACAAAGCTGTTTATAACCAAGTCGTAAAAGAGTATGATTTAGGATCGGATAT
>NZ_JAVFHM010000047.1:0-790 GCF_041954005.1 Priestia sp. BR_2
CCGAACCCTTGTCTTGCATAGGTTCATTTTTGTGCTTGGTTCCTTTAAGAGACATTATGGTGCGACAAGAAGTCGCTTTCTGACAGTGTAACTGACATATATTTGGATGGCCCTTTTATCTTTTTAACGATTAACATTAAATAACATTAAACAAAAACTAACTAAATAGAGTTTTGATGCGAGAATAATTCGATAAGGATATTAAATTTCCCCGATAAAAAAACTGTATGGAATAAATTCTACACAGTTTTTTTGAAATTCCTATTAGATTGTCAGCAACTCCAACAAGAGTCCTTTTTTAAAGTGGATTTTCAAATAATATCCAATGGCATTTTCCTAGTAGGTTTAGGAAATACTTGATCAATTCTACTGAGATCTTCTTCAGTAAACTCAATGGTTGCAGCTTCAGCATTCGCTAGAACATGTTCATCTTGAACCGCTTTTGGAATAGCGATGACGTTATTCGAACGGATGGTCCAAGCAAGAGCGATTTGTAATGGTTGGACATTGTATTTGTCAGCAATATCATGAATAGTTGGATCGTTTAAAAGCTGTCTTCTTAAAGAACCTCCTTGAGCAAGAGGACTGTAGGCCATGATTGGCATGTTATGTTCACGCTGCCATGGTAAGAGATCGAAGTCGATTCCTCTTGAACCTAAATGGTATAGGACTTGGTTCGTCACACAATTTTTCCTATTCGTAGTGTTCCATAGCTCTTCCATATCAACCGTATCAAAATTAGAGACGCCCCATCTTAAAATTTTCCCTTCTTCACGTAGTTTTTCCATTC
>NZ_JAVFHM010000048.1:0-745 GCF_041954005.1 Priestia sp. BR_2
AAATGATACTTTTCGATTCCATTCGTCTTGGGCTTGATCATGCCAATTAAATGTTGTCATTTTTTATCCCCTTTGCACTCTTTTCTTTACCTTATCACTTTTTGCAATGAATAAAAACGACTATTTCAGCAACCATATAGATGTAAAGGAAGGTGTTTATTTGTATGAAAGAACGTTTCGTTGCTGTACGTAAAAATGCAGACGGTGACCTCTTAGAATTCCAAACGGCTTCAGGAGACGTTTTAACCTATGAAGAAGCGTTAAAGAAAGTAGAAGCCGGGGACGTTGAGCATGTGAGTACCTTTGTAGGGAAAGACGGCGGTACGTATATTCGCAGTATTCCTGACCATGATAAAACAAATAATCTCGATGCATTGCCATCGTTTTAAAGGAGAATGAAGATGACTAAAAAGAATAACAAAGGAAGCGCTAATCAAAGTAATCCAAAAACCCAGCACCATCTTGTAGAAATGGGTGAAGAAATTTCAAGCGGGGATAATTCAAAAGGAAACAAACGCAACAAAGATCAGTCAAGCAAAACACAATAAAAAAAAGCCGTGCTTCCTAGCACGGCTTTTTTTTATTAATGTTGGCTAGGAAGACCTAATGTTGAAAAATCTCCTGTTGCTACGCTTGTTCCAACTGAAGCAACACCTGCTACTAATGTAAACGCTAATGCCATACCGACTAATACTTTTTTCATAATTATTTCCTCCTCTTTCTTTGATTTGACTCTAGTGTATCA
>NZ_JAVFHM010000049.1:0-16521 GCF_041954005.1 Priestia sp. BR_2
CAGCACAACCAACACAACCTTCGCCCTTTCGGTGGCAGCTGCAGATGGGTATAAGAGCCAGGGATAGTTGCGGTTTGGGTCCCTTTCGGCAAGGTCAACACGTCCCAGTCGATGGAATGGTCGCGGAATTCATTCATGAAATAATAAGTGGACATGATCATCGCAACCCGTTCCTTCATAAACAGGCTTTCGGCTAAATGGCTGCTGCCATGGGAAAAGATCGGCGACACATGCTCCTTGTACATCAGCGATACGCAAAACTCCAGCGCTTGGATGTTCCGTTCGTCCGCCATCGTGCTCCGGCTGCGGTCCGCAGCCATGATGCTGCCGTCATTTTGAAGCAGGAAGACCGGCCAGCGGTTGGGGGACGAAGAGAAGCAGAAGCCGTAATGATCCGTCATTCCGTCTTCGTTCGGGGCCGATGTGCTGGCTTTGGCCGCCTCCAGCAGCTCCTGCCAGTCGACAAGACTGACAGGGTGAGACAGGCCGTGCTGACGGAAGATCGAACGGTTATAACAGATGACTACCGGCGAGAACACAAACGGCGCCGCGAGCATGCCGCCTTCATGATTGAACAGCTCGAAGACCCGCGGATAGCTGACCCCTTCCTCCATCAGACGGGGAGGAACATACCCTGTCAGCAGATTCGTGCGCCCGCTTTCGGTCCATTCCCGGAAATGCTGATCCGACATTATAAACAGGTCAGGCCCTTGACCGTCCTCAATGGACCGGATGATGGTTTCGGTGTAGAAATCCTCGGAATACAGCACCATCTCCACCTGAACGAACGGATGCTTCCGCTCGAACGCCTCGATCATTTTTTCGATAATCGGAATCTCATAGGAGGAAGAGAACCAGGCGAGTCTCAGCACGACAGGCGTTCTGTCCTCATCCGGCACCTTCACCCGGTTGCCCTTGCCCGCGATTTTCTCGATCAATCCTTCGTTCACCAGCTCATCCAGCGCCTTCCGGATCGATACCCGGCTCATTTCATATTTCTGGCTAAGCGTGTTTTCCGGCAAAATAAATTCACCCGGCTGAAGAACACCGGCAACGATTTCATTCCTTAATTCCTGGACAAAGCGTTCATAACGCTCATGAAATTCATTTCTTCTACGCAACAATATATACCGCTCCTATACATGTCTATAAAAATCAGTATATCATGAGGGACATCAGGATTCCATGCACTCCGGATAAAGAACGCGTATATATTTTACTCCGCAAGCTGTTTTTCAAGAAAAGCATAGGCTCGCTGCCGGATATCCGGCGGAAAGTCGTGCCCTTCATGACCGATCCAGCACTCGAAAGCAGATGAAGCACCCAAAAAATCATACAAACCATCCAGCTCCCCCAGTCCCGCGACAATCTCTCTCCAGTTCGGAAAAATCGGGTCTCGCGTTCCGGACCACATCAACATCGGCACCGGAGCTGCAAGCGCCGCGATTTCATGCCACTCAAACGGGAGGGAGCCGTTGCTCAGGGTGTCCGTAATGGATGGGATATGGGAAAACCATTCCCTAAGGCCCCAGCGGTTCGGGTCCGGATCACCGCGGAACATCGTAAATCCGCAGCTCGAGACGACGGCATTGATGCGTTTATCCATTCCCGCCAGAAACCAGCCGTTATAGCCGCCAAGCGAGTGGCCGATGACGCCGATCCGGCGTGGATTTACCTGTGGCAGCGAGGACAGCACGTCGACCCCCGCCATGTGATCGGAGAGCATTTTACCGACTGAGGTCCATGCAGGGTGCCGTTGATAGAATGAAGCCGTTTGAAACGGCGCTTCCCCTTCATAGATTCGGTCACCGAACGTGATGGAGTCCGGAGCCAGCACGGCAAAGCCGCGCTGTACCAGCTCTAGACCATACTGCCGGTTCGCCCGTCCGGAAACTAGACATACATCGTCTTTTCCATTCTCGGTTGTCGGGTGAAGGGCAAGTACAGCGGGGAATCCTCCTACAGCAGGCGTTCCTGAAGGGAGCAACAGATAAGCCGGGATCGAATCCCCGTCCGGTGATTCGTACATGATCGCCTGTCTAGTATGATCTTCTTCCTCATGCACGGAAAGCACCCGAAAGCCCCCGCTGTCTGCGACGGCTCTCGGCTTATAATCAACCGGCTCCGGGGGCTCCCCCAGCAGCTGCAGCCAGCGTGCTTTCAGCCTGGACTCCTTCTCCATCCAGGCCTCAAGGGTATGGATTCCCTCTAACAGCGGCACAATTTCCCCATTAAAGCGAGTCATATGAGCAATCACCCTCCTCTTCTATCCGATACCGCCACAGCTCAGCACCGGAACCGAAATACACGTCTCCATTCAGGCAGGCGATTCCGCTGGTCGCTTCGACCGGAAGCACTTCCAGCAGCTCCGGCTGCATACTTACTGTATTTACGGTGAACAACGCCCCGCTCAGCAGACCCAGAAGGAATGGATGCCCCTTGCGCTCAATCATGAGCAGTCCCTGCCGGACAATACCGCCCCAGGACGAAAGATCGCGGCAATGAATGATCTTTTGCAGTCCTGCATCGTAAACGAAAAACACCGATTCCGAGGTCATGCCATAGAGAAGACCGTTTCCGCCAGAAATCAGCTGAGCGATTTCCCTGGCTCCCGGAACCGGCACCCAGCGCCGAATCACTTGTCGGGCAGGCCAATTCAACTCATACATCACCGCTTCCTCGGCCGTGCTGATCCCGCCGCCGGGCGTCTCGATGCTGGTGCCGCCGAATACCCTGCCATCCGGCAGCACGGCAAGCGAAATCGTACTCTGCCCGCTTACCATTTCCCGGTTCTCCAGCATCTCCACTTGCCCGGTCAGCACATCCACGATGCCGAGCCCGCCGCCGGCCGCACCATAACCGGGAAAGCCGCCGTACAACACATGGCGGCCGTCCGGATGCGCGGCTGCGCATCTCGGCCTGTGGACGGCGGCATTTTCATAGATCAGCCGGGGATTCCGGTGGGGTCCAGGTTCCGTGCACCATTCTTTCGCCGTATCCAGCAAATGGACCAGGCCGCCGGCATAAGCCGCACCCACGATGATGCTGCCTTGAGCCGCATAAGCGGCAATATTGCCGCCGCCTCCCCGCTCCACGATATCGCCGCCCCAATCGGTCAGACGCCCGGCTGCGGTATCGTACGTGAACAGATGAAGCGGGTGATTGGAAGTGCCGTATAGAATGCCGTCCGGACCTCCGAACAGCGGGGAGAGTGACGTTCCGCCTCCCTTGTAGGCAAGCGGAAGCCGGCTCAGGCTTCCGTCCGCTTCCGTGATTTCGATCTGCCTGTCGGACAGCTGCCATTTCAGCAGCACTCGACCGGTGTCAAGGTCCCGGTGCAGCTTGTTGTATCCTGCCCCCTTATACAGGGACGGGTTAACCTCCTCTGCCACCACCTGCTCTGCCCCCTGCTCGCCCAGCAGGTACCATATGCCGGCTCCGTTCTCCCCGGATGGCAGCCAGCCGTAAACGGCGCCGTCGCAACCTTGGTGAACGGCACCGCTGCCCGTCGTATCCGGCGGCCCCTCCAGTACGGTCTCCAACACTCCGGATTCCTTATGAAAGCAGGCGATGGCCGGCGACGTCGTGCCCAGTCCGGCATAGACTTTCCCCCCGCTTCCGCAGGCGAGCGTCATGGCATACTTCCTCTCGGCATCCAGCCTGCATAAGGTACGCGAGGAATTTGACGAAGCATCGAACTCAATCAGATAGCTTCCCGGATAAGTTGTTGCGTAGACCCGACCATCTCCATTCACGGCAAATGCAAAGCCGGCTCCCTCTTCCCCTTCAGGTACCCGGTGCTTCCTCACAAAAGCCGGGGTGAACGGATCGATAACGTAAAAATAGCGGCCTGCTCCCGTATAGAACCATCCTTGGGAATCACTGATCGACGCAAACGGGTACTGGCCCTCGCCCCCTGGAAAATAAAGCTGGGTGCTGTTTCCTGTTCCCGGATCCGCGATCAGCACATATCCCCGGGCTGCGATTACGATGCGCTCGGTCCCGTCGGCTCTCCGGCACACCGCCGCGGATCTGCTCTCGTCGACATCAACGGGTACGCCGATCCGCTCAAAAGCCCCCATCGTCCCCGTTGCCTTGCTGACGTTCACTTCTTCCGTATTATTCATGGCTTTTCGCATAATAGGCGCCCACCTTGGCAACCGCCTGAATGATATGCTCAATATCCTCGGGCGAGTAGAATTCGTTCATTGGAATCTGCACCGCCGTATCTAATATCGCCTCCGCGACAGGACAACGGCCTTGTTCATAAGAGACGCTGCTGCCGTCAAACGGAAAATGGCTCCCCGGATAAGCCTGCCGGTTCTGGAACAGCGGCTGTAAATAGCATACCTGCGGGATATAGCCGGCACGGTTGGGGATCCCCTCAGCCTCCAGCGCCCTGCAAAACTCTTCGCGGCTGCACGTCAGTTTGCCCAGATCAAGGCGCAGCATGTAGAACCAGTATGTACAGTCATGCTCCGGGTCGACCTTCGGCGGAATAACGCCCTGGATTCCCTGCAATCCTTCATTGAGCCGGTCGCCGTATAGCTGACGCCGCCCGCAAATCCAGGGCAGCTTCTTGAGCTGGGCGATACCGACGGCTCCCTGCAGCTCGGTCATCCGGTAATTCGGCGCAATATAGCTGGTTCCCCGGTCAACCGTGGTGCCGAGACGGCGGTAGTTTTTGTCCGCGAAGGCGTGAGCGGTTTCGTAATCCTCGCGCGCTCCCGAATTGATCAGCACCATGCCCCCGTCCCCGGTGGAGATATGCTTAAAATCGTTCGTGCTGAAACAGCCATAATCGCCAATGGTGCCGGCCAGCCTCCCCTTATACCGGGTCAGATAAGCCTGTGCGCAATCCTCAATGACCTTGATGCCATGCTTTTCCGCGATCTCCATGATCGGGTCCATATCGCACGGATATCCCGCCAGATGGACGACTAGGATCGCTTTTGTTCTTGGCGTAATGCAGGCTTCGATCGAGGCCGGATCCAGATTGTAAGTGTAAGGCTCCAAATCGGCAAACACGGGAATCGCATTCTGGTACAGAATGCCGATCAGCGTTCCCTGGTCCGTAATCGGGCTTGTAATGACCTCGTCCCCTACGGAGACCCCAGCCGCACCCAGCGCCACATGAATCGCCGCGGTGCCGGAGGATGTCGCTACACTGTATTCCCGGCCGTACATCGCATTGAAATCGGTCAAAAACTGTTTAACCTTGGTGCCGAAATGATAAAACAACGTGTTCTGCTCCAGCGCTTCGAGCAAATGCGCGGCCTCCTCTTCCCCGAATCTTTTGCCTGTGCCAAAAGGACCTGTCTTGACCGGCGCTCCCCCATGAATCGCTAACGCTTCCACTGTCTGATTCCTCCTCATTGCCGTTATTCGGCTGCTGCTTTCATCATGCTCGCAACTTCAGCACACGGCCGCCCAAAGCGAATGTCCGTCTGCGAAGCTGACGGGTCCGCCTCCGCAGCCAACGGCTGGCGCAAGACCGCTCCCTGCGGAAGATTCTCGGTGATGAGGGTGCCGTCTGCGCCTACCCGGAGCACCGCAGCTCGTCTGGCCTGCTCCCAGCGGGTGATCTCCTCGCTCGTCCAGAACGCATAACCGAGCCGCTTCGCGGTTTCGACCGCTAGCGAAAACGCATGCCGAACGTTCCCTAGATGATGGATGTGCTGCTGGTGAAACAGAAAATGGGCGACGCCGCGGACTTCCGCCACCTTTTCGAGAAACGGGGCAATCACCGACGCATCCGAAAGCGTGGGATGCTCCAGGTCCTGGGTCAGAAAGCCGATCTGCAGCACCCGGTATAGCCGGTTGCGGTCATCCGAACGAGCGATCGGGTAATACGGATGGCTGGTACCGAACGGAAAGCCGACATTTCCTTTTTTGCTCGGCCCTCTAGTTTGATCCGCTTCGATGCCGTTCTGCTCGCACCATTCATAGAGCTCTCCCCAGCCCTCAAAGCGGGTATAGTGGTTCTTGTTCGAAATGATCGGCGCGCCGCTGGTGCTCCGGATTACGTTCAGTTGACGGGCAAATTCCTCGGCGCTCCATATCCCCTTCTCCTGCTCCAAAGCATTGTAGTGAAATGCCAGCTCATGCCCGGCAGCCTGAATTTCTTTGTAGAGCGACGGGGAATAACCCGGTTCGATCATGCACCAGGTCGAGCGGACGCCGTTATCCTGAAGCACGCTCAGGGTCGTTTGGGCCGCCTCCTCTATGTTGAAGTCGCTGTCGTGCGAGATCATGGCCACCTGATTGACGCCTTCCGGCCAATAGTCCAGAAACGGAAGCGTCATTCCCAGCGCATCTGCTTCCTCCATCAGCTGACGGACAATCACCTCGCGCCACCAGTCTGCATGCGGCGTATCAAAGTATGGCATCCCGGTCTCCGTCACCGAGCGGTCCTCATCCCAGTCCATCTCACACCGGTCATCGGCCTTCAAAATGCCTTCGTCCACCCCTCCCGTACCGTCCGGTGCGGGGATGCCGTCCTGGACGACAGGCCCGCCGCCCTGCTGAAGCATAACGATATTCGCGGGGATGTCCACGTTCCAGCGGATCAGCCGGCCTGCACCTAGCGGAAACTCCAGAACGGCTGCGGCTGCCTCGGCACCAGCTTTACGGAGCCGGCGCAGAACGCCATCCGCTTGAACCGGGATGTCGGATTTCTCTGACACCATCCACGGATCGCTGCTTACCGCCCTTAAAACCGGTATGCCTTGCGCATAGCTTAGCCCTGACAGGTCCCCATACACCGCATCCCGGATGGCAAACCGGGTACAGCCCAGCCGGCCGGCCATGCGGTTCAATCCGCCGTAACTGATGAGCGTCGCTCCTCGGCGGGCCCACTGCTCCAGACAATTCAGGTCCTCTTCCTTCTCTCCCGGATGCAGTACGACGATGATATCGGGTTCATATGACTCAAGGGTTTCGGCGTCATCAAACCTTGCATAAGGAATGCCAGCATGACCAAGCACCTCCTCCACATATAGCTGAAACAGGTCCTGGCCGTGCCCCCAGAAGTATTCCGCCGACTGCCTGTTAAACCACAGACCGATTTTTGCTGTCTTTTTCATGATACAGGTCTCCCTCCTCCACAGCTCGCATTCCCATAGGCCTAGTTACTCCAAAGCAGAACAGGGGCAAAAGATTTGCCCCGCTGTCCTACGGATCATGTTTAAAGCGTTATTTCCAACGTCTCACTTAAACAGTGCCTTCGGATCCTTCTCTTTGATATTCGCGTTGTATTCCTGGATGATCTGGGCACCGCCTTTGTCCAGATACTCCTGTACCAGTTTATCCCAATCCGAAACCGGACGGGTGCCCGCAATCATTTTTACCTGCTCATCCATGACATACTTTCTCAGCTCGGCGCCCTTTGAGTTGTCGGTCGGCGACTCCAGTCCATTGATCGGGTTTGCATAAAGCTTGATTTCCTTATACATGGATTCGATCTCCTCAACCAGATCGGCCAGCTGCTTGGTCTGATACGTAATGGAGTAATCATTATCGAAATCCTGCGGCGCCCACGAAGTGTTATCAACAAAATAAGTGGAAGGCGCAAGTCCGTCGGATGCGAAATTCTCCTTGTTGACCTGCACGCCGTCCTGCATGTCATAACCCACACCGACTTTGCCCGACCACCAATCAAAATCGGCGTTTGTATCATTCCGCTGATCCTGAGGATAGAACTGGCGGCCGAAATCAATCATTTCGAAAATCTTCTTCAGCTTTTCCGGCTCATCGGCAAGTTTGGCGCTCAGCACGGTAATTCCGTTGTAGCCCGCCCCGGACGTAAGCCCTTTGTTGCCGTAATTGTCCTCGAAAGGACCAAGACTGATAAACTGGGCATCCGGATGTATACTGAGCAGGCCGTTCATGTAATCCTGCGACATGCCGCGCGGCGTTCCAATAAAGATGCCTGCTTTGCCGGAATAGAACTCCTTGTTGGTGTCTCCCCAGTTCAGGATGGCGTAGTCCTTCGTCATCGCTCCCTGCTTGTAGAGCTCAGACAGCATCGTAATGAACTCCCGGCGGCCTTCACCGATAATGCCCGGGATGTAGTTGCCCTGAGCATCTTGGTGGTACCAGGCATCCGGGTCCCAATACGGTCCCTGGTTGAAGTTCGGGTTAATGTCCTGACCAATGGCGATTCCGTAGGTGTCCTTCTTGCTGTTGCCGTCCGGATCTCCGTTCGTGAATGCCAGCGCTACCTCTTTCAGCTCCTCGTAATTTGTCGGCGGTTTCAGGCCAAGCTTATCGAGCCAGTCCTTGCGGAGCACCGTGACGACCTGATATTTCGGAGAATACTGCGGGATGGCATAAATCTTGCCGTTCACCCGCATGGCATCCCAGATAAAATCAGGCACCACTTTAAGCGACGGATACTCCTGGATATAAGGCTCGATGTCCAGGAAAGCCCCTTGCTTCGCAAATTTATTGTAACGGTTCTTGATGTCAGCCGACATAAGTCCGATCATATCGGGAATTTTACCTGAGGCGAACACGGCGTTGATCTTCTCATCAAAGGCGGTATTCGGCACAAAAACCGGCTTGTAGTCGACTTTAAATTTCTCGTTGATCATATCAAGTCCCGGACTTGAAGTCGGTGGCGGATCACCATAGCGAAAATCAATCGTAGAGATTTCATACGTCTGCTCTGTCTGTGCCGGTTTTTCCTCCCCCCGAGTGGTCGTTCCAGGTTTCTCCTCCGCCTTCGGCTGGCCGCCGCATGCTGCCACGCTGATGGAGAGCAAGGCCGCCATCACTGCGGTAAGTCTGCGTTTCTTTAACATGAGCTTTCCCCCATTCTTATCAATGTTGGAGTGTGACCTCCGTTTATGATTCATTCGAACAGCTCCGTTATTCGGCCGTTCGAAGTCATCAACCTTTGACGGCGCCCAGCATGACGCCTTTCGCGAAGTGCTTTTGCAAGAACGGATACACGATCAGAATCGGCAGCGTCGCCATGAGAATCGCGGCCATCTGGATCGTTTCCGGGGGCGGCGGATTATCCATGAACATGTTATCTCCTCCGAGCGTGCCCGTCGTTTCCCCCACCACCACAATCTGTCTCAGCATGACCTGTATCGTCCATTTGGCCGGATCATTGATGTACAGAATCGGCGCAAAATAGTTGTTCCAGTGCGTGACCGCATAAAACAGGCTGAATGCCGCCAGCGCAGGCTTCGAGAGCGGCAGGATGATGCGCCCGAAAATCTGCAGGTCATTCGCGCCGTCCACGATGCCCGCCTCGATCATATCGCTTGGGATGTTCATGAAGAATTGGCGGATGACAATCAGGTTGAAAGGCGCGATGGCCACCGGCAAAATAAGCGACCAGATGGAATCAAGCAGCCCCGTTTCCTGGACGACCAGATAGGTCGGAATCATGCCGGCCGAGAACAATAGCGCAAATACGACCATAAACATGACGGTACGCTGGCCGACGATCGGTCTTGACAAGGCGTATGCCATCGTCGCCGTAAAAAACAGATTGACGATGGTACCGAGCACGGTAACCAGCGACGTGTTCAGCAGCGCCTGCCGGAACGTCCTGGAGGCCCAGATATATTCATAGGCGTCGGTCGTCCATTTGGACGGCCAGAGCAGCAGTTTGCTGCCCAGAAAATCCTCGAACGAGGAAAATGAAACCGAGAACAAATATAAAAACGGAAACAGCATGACTGCGGATATGACAAGCAGCAGACTGATATTCACGCCGCTGAACAAGCGTTCCGCGATGGATTTTTGCTTCATATGTCGTTCTCCTCCCAGAAAGAATCGAAGCCCTAATATACGCCCTGTTCGCCGAATCGCTTGGACAGCTTGTTGGCGGCCATAACCAGCACGAGACCTACCAGACCCTTGAATACGCCGACCGCGGTCGAGAAGCTGTAGTCCGACTGCTGGATCCCCTTGTAATACACGAAGGTATCGAGCGTATTGCCGATGTGCATGTTAAAGGCGTTCAGTTGAAGGAACACCTGCTCGAAGCCGACCTCCAGCACGTCGCCCAGACGTATGATCAGCATGATTATGATCGTGCTGCGGATAGCGGGCAGCGTAATATGCCAGATTTGACGGAAGCGCCCTGCGCCGTCCATGACGGCCGCCTCGTAAAGAGCCGGGTTGACACCTGCCAGCGCCGCCAGGAAAATAATCGTTCCCCAGCCGGCTTCCTTCCAGATGACCTCCAACACCAGAAAAGCTCGGAAATAATCGGGCTCGGTGAGAAAAGGGATCGTCTGCTGCAAGCCGAACCATTCGCGCAGCACGTCGTTGATCAAGCCCTCGTTGCGGAAAAAGATCGTCACGATGCCGACCACCACGACCCAAGACAGAAAATGCGGCATGTAAACGATGGACTGCAGCCCTCTTTTCAAGAGCGGATTTGCCACCTCGTTCAGCATGATGGCCAGAATGATCGGCGCCGGAAATGCGAACGCGATCTGCAGAAATGAAATGATAAGCGTATTCCAGATAACCTGGATAACCTCCGGGCTTTCGAAAATCCGGGCAAAGTTCGCAAAACCGACCCAAGGACTCTCCGCGAACCCCCGGAACGGGCTGTATTCTTTAAAAGCTAGGGATATGCCCAGCATGGGCAGATACCGGTACACGATAAAGTAAAGCAGGCCCGGCAGCAGCAGCAGGTATAGATAACGATCCCTCCACATTCGGGTCCGGATTCGCTTCCAAGCGCTCTTCTTGACGGGAGCGGATGGATTGACCTCCGAAATCACGGTTTCCACACAGCTTCTCTCCCTTCCGCCTGACCACCTCTGCCGGTATTCATAAGATTCCATTCATAATAGCCGGGTGGTGCGGTTTGTTTGACTTCCACGCCAGCAGTTATCTGCCTCAGCTTGAAGGAGACCTCCACAGGGTGGAGATTATGCACAATGCAGGTTAAGCGGCGGTCATCGCTGTATAAACTCAGAGGCAGCTCCGCCTCAAAAGCGATGTCTCCGCCGGACAACCGTTCAGCCTTCCACAAATTAAGCATGCCGTTACCCGATAAACGGGCGGCTTCTCCCAGGAAAGTTATGCCCCGGTAGCGGGCTTCCACAGCGTCAGCGCAAAACAGCCAGATATCCTCTGCCCCGCCGGGCCTTTCCACCGTTAAACCGGAAGTCAGGCTTCCGGTATCCTGCTCCTCCTGATGGATGGCCAATCTCTCGCCGTAATGGACCCGCGGATTGATCAGCGTGATGAACCGCCGTCTTTTGCCTTTCGTGCCACCGACAGCTACATAAGGACCGTAGGTTTCAGCCCCGGGGTACTCGCGGAGGGTGAGCACCTTCTCCTTGGGAAAAGGAAACATGAGCTGCAGTGCGGCGATTTCTCCCTGGAATACAACGGATTCCCCTCCCAGAATCTCGCCCGGAGCCTTGGGCTCTTCTCCATCCAGAACCGCCGAAGTCGTATGAAACAGCAGCTCGGCCTCATCCGATTCCTGATGAAGCTCCACGTCATCCACAATGAAGTAATATGCCGAATCGATATGTAGGACAGATCGCCGGTAGCGTTTCAGCAGCCCGCCATAGCTTTCGGCAGCGTCCCCGACAACCGCCTCAAATGCCGGGAGTAACAACTCCTCCCGGAGACCCCCGCCACCCAGGCGGATCTGCCCCTGACCATTGACGAGCAGCGAATTATGGCCCACCGTGCCGGTAGTGTAATCCGCCTTCGGACCGGGTACATAATCCTGGTAGCCGGGATTGGTCAACAGCCACTCTCCTGCGACATTGATCACCAAATTGTTCTGGTCCTTGTGATTATGGTCCTTCGCCGAGCTGCTTGAGGTGAAGCACAGCAGATGATCCTCATCGCCCCATCCCGACCGCAGGGCGGCCCAGCCTACGCTCCGGAATACTGCGGAAGCACGCTTCCCGTACAGCTCCGTTGGACTTGCAGGTGAGGTCTCTTTCCGTAAATAAAGAAGCGATGCGTGATGCGTTGCAGCATGCTTGTGCAGGTACCAAACCGCTGCCGGATGGTCGTAATGGGTAGCTGTCATGGCCATGAGGTAAGCGATATCGAGCTTGTAAAACGAATCCGACAGATTCGGAAACGAGCTTTCCTTTCCCGGTGCCAGGAGCCGAAAAAAACGTTCAGGAAGCTCTTTCCGCAAATACGGATGCTGAACCAGGCCGTCATCGCCGCTGATTCTCCGATAAAGATCCGCAGCCATCCAGGCATGGCGCGCAGCCACATTGTCGTACAGCAGCCCCTCTGTTTCTCCAGACACCCCTTTTCGGTCCAGATAGCTTTGAAGATAAGTAAGTCCGGCTTGCAAATATTTGGCGGCAAACGGGATCTCATCCATAATGGCCGACGCGCCGTACACCATCGCCACCTGCTTGGCTGCCACGATGTTGTGCATATCACGGCTTCCGATATCGATGGCCAGCGGATGCAGCCCTTTTTCCAGAATGGCTTGGCGAATGGATCGCCGCTCTTCTTCCGTCAGCAAGCTGTGAATGGCGTCATAGGCGCAGGAAGCGCCTAGCAGCAGATGGGCGTTGCTCAGATTTCCTTCCGCGCCCCGCTCGTCGAACTCATACCATTTGCCGAAGGCGGCCAGGGACAACAGATGCTGCTTCACTCGAACCGCATACTTTCTCTCTTCCGTCACCAGGAAGGCCGTGGACATGACGACCAGCCGATCCTCTATCGCTCTGGCGTACATCGTCCAGAACGGGAAGAAGGTATGGCCTTGCGGTTCTGGTACCCGCTTCGGCTCCGTTAGGGGCAGCGCAACCTTCCACTGATCCGATATGGACGGATACAGCACTTCGAAGCTATCTTCTTCCACATAGGCGTCCGCTTTCGCCAAGTATCCGGCCCATAGCACGGATGCATCGATTGCCCTCGCAGTACTGCCGTCATCCCGCTTAATCCGATCCCGAAAATCCGCGAGCTCATCGATCGAAAACAAAATCCTCGGGCGGTACTTCAGCTTCAATTTCGCGGGTTGACCAGCCGGCCTTACAAGAACCTTCCATTTAAACACTGAAAATCTATCGTCCAGAAAGTCTACGGCAATTTCGGTCTCGCCCGGCTTCAGCCCGGTGATCGCGCTGCCGTTCACCTCAACGATCTCCGGGTCGCTGCAAGTCATGCTGAAGGTCGTATCCGATTGCGGCTCCATTCTTCCGCAGGGGTGCACAAGCATGAAGTTAAGCCGATGTTCCTCCCCGGTCTCCAGGAGCGAGGGCTTCATAAATTCCATCCGCAGCAACAATCGCAAGTTCCTCCTTTTAATAAGTGAGTATCTTTCTTTTCAATCGATCAAGAAAACGCTGTCAAAAGTTTTTGCAACAAAGCACCGATTGAAGCCGTCCGCCGTTACGTAACTTCTGGTTGGCATGCTTCGATTGAATCCCCTTTTTAATATACATGTATATTACTTGTATGTTTTGTGATCTGTCAATTCAAATTTTTGTTGCATTCGTCCAACTGCAACATGATCAATCGGGAGGAAATCCCCCGTATACGGCCTGCTATAAGGAAACTTGCCGTTCCAAAGCGTTTGGCTGCAACCATATTTATTTCCGACTTTAAATCCTTGTTGTTAATCTCAATCCTTCACTTGCGGCGTCCGTTCAGGAGAAATCCAAATGTAAAGCGGCACCAAACATTCCATTTGGTGCCGCCTGTTTTTGCCTTGCTATTTAACCGTGACTACACATTCCGACTTCTTGCTGCATTGAATCTTTGCCAAAAGTCTATGATCCATTCCTAAAAGTTAAGCAATTAACATTAAAACTACCTGCCGGGAAGCTTGATGCCGCGCCATTCGCTTACATCGCATTGGCCATATTCATTATCGCCCACGGCTACGACCGTGCCGTCCGATTGAAGGCCGAGCGTATGAGCGCATCCCGCCGCTACCGCTACAATATCGCGCCAGCCGCTTACATTGCATTGGCCATGCTGATTCCAGCCCGCGGCAAAGACCGTACCGTCGGATTTAAGACCGATGGTATGATAACTCCCCGCCGCTACCGCCACTATGCCGCTCCAACCGATTACATCGCACTGGCCGTGCTTATTTAAACCCACGGCGGCCACCGTGCCGTCCGATTGAAGCCCGACGGTATGAAGGTAGCCCGCCGATGCTTCCACGATGTTGCGCCAGCTGCTTACATTGCATTGGCCGTACCGATTATTCCCCACGATCGTTACCGTCCCGTCCGCTTTTAGACCGACCGTATGCCAGTCACCTGCGGCGACCGCAACGATGTCGAGCCAGCCGCCTACACTGCATTGACCTTCATTATTTCGTCCCGCAGCCACCACTGCGCCGTCGGATTGAAGACCGACGGTGCGACGCCAGCCTGCCGCTACCGCAACCATATCGCGCCACCCGCTGACATCGCATTGATTATGCTTATTCCAACCCACGGCCGCCACCGTACCGTCCGATCTAAGACCGATGGTATGAGCATTCCCCGTATTCGTTGCCATATGGACATTCCCGGCCGCGACCGCTACGATATCGCGCCAGTCGCTGACATCGCATTGGCCATAATGATTATCTCCTGCGGCCGTGACCGTGCCGTCCGATGTAAGAGCCGCGGAATGACGTCGACCCGCCGCTATAGTATGTTTGGGCCACCGTTTTACTTTGAACGCCGCTTCTAGTTGGGAAGTGCAATCCATGTCTTACCTCCTCGAAAAGTGTGAGTTTCGATATTTCTTCCGGAAAGTTCTCCTATTCCATTTCGATTATGATAGATCCAAATTTAAAGCAGGGCGTACGCCATAACCCTCAATACTGTTATTTCCGTAGCTGCGAGCACTGCAGCCTGTCCCTACAAAATACGCACGCGAAGGCTTGTTTCCTTGCGTCCGCAGCCACCACCAGGAACAGCCGGCTTCTTTGCCGTCTATGATCATATAGTTGTCTTTGTTCGTTTTATCATATACGTATAAGCTGCATCCATCGGGCTTAATCGTTTTGGCATAATCGGTTCCGACAGCGCGTCTCCAATCCTTGCCGTGAGTCTCAGATACATCGTTTAGTTCGGCAACGCTGAGCAGAAAAACCTTATCCTCCGTATCCGGGCAGCCTTTTCCGTTGTCCGTGCAATGCGTCGTCTTGATGAGTTCTTTCTCCGAAGCATTGAATGCGACGTTATAGAATTCATGATTCAGCCACTCGCGCAAGTCGCAGTCATGCCAAGATATATCCATGCAATCACGCCACGTCAGATCCGCACGCTTGCCGTGATACCTTTTGCAGTCCAAAATATATTCGCACAATACCAACAGCTCGCTCCCTGAGTTTTGAAGAACACGCCAAGTAATCGCCCGTTTTTTGCCGTCCATAGACTGCGGATACGTGCCGAACGTAATGAATTCGCCGGCCTTTAGGTTGCGATATGACGCTAAAGCATAATTCCCTTTTTCCATGACCTTTACCTCCTCCATGTTGCGTTCCTGCTTCGATCATATAACATTCATGCAAGATTTCGCTTGATATACCGGGAATCCTTGTGGGGAGGGTCATTGTCTCTTATAATATTGTTGCCGTACTTTAGAGTTTGACTTTAAGGAAGGTGCACGCAAATGGACAGAACCTTTACACCGAAACAGATGGCCAAGAAACTTCAGGTCAGCACCACTACCTTGCGAAGATATGAAACTCTCGGCTTGGTGCCTGACGTACCTCGGACTTCAAGCAACAGAAGATATTACACGCCGCTCCATGATCAAGCTTTCCTTGCCTTACGATCCTTGGTCCAAGGATTCGATCTGCCTATCGTCTACGAGGTCATGAGTTTATTAAAGAAAGGTCATGTTGAACAAGCACTTTGGATGATCAATGTGCAACAGTACAACATCCAGGTAGAGAAGCAGCGAGTCGAGGAGGTTATGAGGCTCATCCATCAAACGGATTTCTCCAAGTATAGAAATATTCAGGTCACGGATGAAATGAAAATCGGGGAGGTCGCCGTGATCGCTGGCGTTAACCCCTCCGCTATTCGACATTGGGAAAAGGAGGGACTTATTCGCGCTAAGCGAAACGTGGAAAACGGATATCGAGTCTTTACGTCCCAGGAATTAAAAAAGATTATAGTGCTAAGCAGTTTAAGGAAAACCGTCTTTTTCATTGAAAGCATGAAACAGCTGCTTGAAGCTTTAGAGACACATGATCTAACTACGATTGAACGCTCCTTCAAAGTGGCTCTTCAGAAGCTGAATGAGCAACTGGAAAAGCAAATGAACGGCATATCCGAAATGATGAGATATATACAATTTTTCAAGTGAAGGCATTTACTTCAAACAAAAAAAGCCGCATTTCACGCGGCTTTTACAGTATCCATGGCCATTCTGTTCGATGAAAGATGTTACCTGTTCTCCGATCATCTGAGGAGGCTAGGTGTATTTAACCTAACTGGCGTTTAAAGGCTTTATTAGCGAAAAAGTAAGCGATGACCATGATGCCGACGCACCAGGCAAGCGCGATCCAGATATCGTTGCCGACAGATCCTTCATGCA
>NZ_JAVFHM010000050.1:0-1024 GCF_041954005.1 Priestia sp. BR_2
CTATAAAAGATATAAATAAAACAAATACACGCAGAAAACTGCGCGTATTACGTACATATCAAGATCGACTTCTGGACTCACTTACCGCAGCTTTTAAATTAGCTGCCAACGCCACAAGTTCTTCTATAGACGCTAACTCCTCTTGTGAAGCCGCAGCTACTTCTTCAGCGTAAGCAGCTGCTTGTTTAGCAACCTCTGAAAGGCCCATGACAGACTCCATTACCTTGAACGAATACCCATCAATCTCTCCTGTTGCCTTTGTCATTTTGTTCATTTGTTCTTGAGCGGCAAAGACATCTTCCATAATTGTGGAAAACTGTTTAGTTACATCTTCGACAGTGGAAATACCAAGCGTGACTTCTTCCGTATTGATTTCCATGTTTCGATAAGCCTGCTTTGCCTGGACTTCAATTTCTTTTAACAGATGACTGATTTGTATAGCGGACGTTTTAGATTCTTCCGCTAGCTTACGTACTTCCCCCGCTACTACAGCAAAACCTTTTCCATGTTCTCCAGCCCTTGCAGCTTCAATAGCAGCATTAAGTGCAAGAAGATTTGTTTGTTCAGCAATTCTTGTAATCGTGTCAATAATCCGGCCAATCTCTGTAGAACGATTTTCGAGTCCCTTTACTTCACTGGTGGATATCTTAACGGATTCATAGATTTTATTCATTTGATTCGTCACCTCTTTCACCGAAACATTTCCAGTGGAAGCATGTTCAGAGGCTCTGTTCATCGATTGTTGTACCTTTGAAGAATGATCATTCATTTTTTGAAGCAGCTTGGCCATATCCACCATAGCTTGCTCGGTTTCAACTACACTTAGCAACTGCTTATCAGAACCCGCAGCAATTTCTTGAATAGACATCGTAACTTCTGTCACAGCTGTTTTTGTTTCCTCCATGCTTGCAAGCAATTGCTCTGAGGAGTGACTAACCGTACTCTTTGTTTTACTTATTTTCTGACGCAGCATTCTCATGTGAGTCATCATTTCATTAAATGAAAATATGAGTGTACTAATCTC
>NZ_JAVFHM010000051.1:0-572 GCF_041954005.1 Priestia sp. BR_2
ATCTAAATAGGATAATAATCCCTTTTATAAGCTTGTTGATTCATTAAAAAGGATATAACTTCAAAATAAAAGAGAATAGTCATAGGCACAAATATTTATTTCTAGTTTATATCACGTATAAAAACACTATGCTTCATGGTCAGACTACATTATTCCTAATTGCCCTCTTGTAATTCCACCTAAGTGGAAAGGTAACTTACAGCATACTATCACATCTCAAAGTCCTATCATTCTACAAAGGAAAAGCTACATTCACTCAAAAGATACTGGTCACACTCTGGTCATATTTTGGTCATACACTATAGAAAATTAAGGGAAATTATAGTTCATTTAAATTTTAAAAATCCCCTTTAACCCTTGATATATAGGTATTTCTAAACACAGTAGAAAACTACAGGGAATTTCATTTTCCACGCTGGCAGCGTAGCAGTCACTCAAACCACTTCCCTCTCCCCCAACCAAAACAACCGCTAGCTCCCCAAAAGGAACTAGCGGTTATTCATAATCTCTCAGAAACCATTCACTCTTCCACCGGCTTCTGCTCATCTGTTACTTTCTCTTATCCACATCTG
>NZ_JAVFHM010000052.1:0-1625 GCF_041954005.1 Priestia sp. BR_2
CAGATGAATTGAAGCTGAAACGAGTAATCATTATCTCTTTAGATAATGCCATCAAGTATAGTACCGATGTCATTAAGGTCTTTTTAGAAAGTAATCAGCATATGGGAATTCTTCGAATAAAAGATTATGGCATCGGCATACCAGAAGAAGAACAATCTCATGTTTTTGAAAGGTTTTATCGAGTAGACAAAGCCCGCAAACGGGATTCAGGAGGAAGCGGACTAGGATTAGCTATTGCTAAAAATATTGTGAACCTCCATAAAGGAGAAATTGAGATAGAAAGTAAAGAACATATTGGAACAGAGATTAAAGTTACTTTTCCCCTTACGAACTGAGTAAGTCGCTTTTATATAAACTAGCTTATGTACCACTAATAGGGCAGCAGCTATCAATATTTAATTTCTAAAAATGCTACCTAATGGATACATTCAAAAAGAAATCACCAATTTTTCAAAAAAAAAACACCTTCAAGTGATTGCTCGGTACCCCATACCCGGTTTTCAGCTTGAAGGTGTTTTTTTGTTTATATAAAATCAGAGCCTGTCCAAATTATTAGCAGTTGCGTTTTCCTAATCTGCGAACGCTGATACTTTCTAAACTAGTCGTATTTCTATTACCTGAATTATCTTCCCATACTAAAAATCCGCCTTCTGCTCGAATAAACGTACCATTTCCATCAAGCTGTCTTCCAGCAGAAAAAACTTGAATTTTATCTCGTCTTCGAAAATTATCTACTATAGAGCGAGATTGAGTTGTATTACGATCTTTTTTGTTGCTGCACCTTACATACACACTGAATCTCTTTCATCTTATATTGCTGTTGTTGCATTGATTTGTTGAGTATAGAATACATACATGATTAAAGTGTTTGATATATAATTTTAAAAGTTATATCTTTTAGACGTAAAAAAGAATCCTCCATAAAAAGAGGATTCAAACAGGGTAAGTAAGAAAAAGAAATATACATGCATGTTCCTGGGGGGCACTACGCTTGTATAATCAACTTATACCCGCTATTCACTGGTTCAAACAGTTAAAAACATTTCAAATAAAAATTAATAGTTAATCTATTAAATACAACTATTTGTCTTTAAGCTATGTATAATACAGTCTTCATAAAGTCTTAAATTCTCTTTACTCGCCCACTTACTCTGAATATATTCAATAGCTTTATCTTTGTACTCTACCTGTTCTCTAATATTAATAATCCGCATAACAAGTGCTCCTCTACAAAGGATAACAGCCATCATTTACATAAAGGGTGTTATAAACATGCTTTTTAATAAAAGTGTGTTGCTTCTTCAATTAAAACTTATCCTTAAACCCATTCTTTCTTATGTTCACGAATAAATTTAATATCGTTTTGATAATGTTCAAGATGCCCTTCGTCTATCATTTTTTGGAACGCACTGTCGCCTTCACTTGCTTTTCTTGTGATTGTTTTACATAACCCCTCTAATCGCAGCAATACCATTTCTAAATAACCTTCTTGTAATTCTTCGCCGTAAGATTCAAAAAATATTTTCACTCTTTGTTTTCTATGTTGAGCATGCTGTGATGAATTATAATAAATTTTCTCACCTGTTTCAGAAAGATAAAATCTACTTAAAGGGACGCATGTATAA
>NZ_JAVFHM010000053.1:0-927 GCF_041954005.1 Priestia sp. BR_2
CTATCATCTTAAGAACCCTTGTTGTTACTCCATAAGCATAGGCAAAAACATATGTAACATATATTTCAATGGAACTAATCTTTTAGGTGAAAAAAATGCTATTAAATTAAAAACTAAAAAGCACAGAAAGACATACATCATTATTAGACTGCCGCCTTTGATTCCTAAATAAATTAAATACTTAATTAATATGTCTATTTATAAAATTAAAATGTAAATTAGCCAATAACGAATAAATTTGCATATCCGGAGCAGACTACTCATGAAGTGTTTAAATTCTAAAATGCAAGGCTCTTATCTACGTACTATTTAACCTAAAAAACGTCTGACATATATGTCAGTAGTTTTTTTCTCACTCCGTAGGTGAAGTTCCTCATTTAATAGGTTTTTCTGTTTTTTAAGCTGTATATGGCCCACATATGTAGTTAACATAATGTCACTTATAGGTAGCTAAAGACATCAATCTCCAAGTGCAAATATGAGCTTGTTTTTATCTAACGCCTTAATACATAAATTATGTAACTCTTGTACAAATGCTATTACAAAAGGCTCTTTATACTCGCTTAAAATAATTTCACATATTTGATTTAACCTTCTTATCTCATGTACGTTAAATTGCTTATGATCGTATGGATCTAAATTAAGTAATAATTCAAATTCATAACGATTACCTTTTGCTTTCTCCCATAAATAATCATGTACCTCATCTTCTAGATAGACACCATATTCAGCATCATTAACTTCTTTTTTACTATCTGCTATATAAAACGTTACGGACATCATTTAACCTCTTTCATAATTTTATTTTTCTTTTTTATCATACAATATAAGACATTTTAAAAGTGTATAACATATGTAGAGCTAGTTTACATAAAGTCTCTTCCGGTACACATGTAAAAAAGGAGTCCTTAAGTATCAAGGACTCTA
>NZ_JAVFHM010000054.1:0-33694 GCF_041954005.1 Priestia sp. BR_2
AAGATCCGTCTCGTGGGCTCGGAGATATGAATAAGAGACAGATATATGTCATATATCTTGACGTATCGAATTTCGTCAACTAAGCTAGATGTATGTTACGAATACCAATACGGCACAAGGATGTGCCCGTTTTGAAGGCAATGACGCCCTTTCCTGTTCCCAGGGAAAGGGCGTTTCGTATTTTCTTACATGAAAGTGACAAGGGTAGAGTGGAGGTAATTCATGAAGAGAAAGAAGCTCATTGTTGTCGGAAATGGAATGGCAGGGATACGATGCGTAGAGGAAATACTCCAGCTTGGGCCGGAGCTTTTCGATATTACGATATTCGGCGCCGAACCTCGCCCCAACTATAATCGGATTCTGTTGTCCAAAGTCCTTCAAGGCGAACATTCCCTCCAGGATATTATCCTGAACGACTGGTCTTGGTATGAGCGGCATGGCATCCGGTTATTGACCGGTGAAGCCGTTCATCATATCGATGTCAAAGCCCGCTGCATCGAGACTGTCTCCGGTAAACGGGAAGGTTATGATGCATTAATTCTGGCAACAGGCTCATCTCCTTTCGTTCCGCCTATCCCCGGGACGGATAAGGAAGGCGTCCTTTCATTTCGGACGTTGGATGATTGCACGAAAATGACCGAAATGTCCAAGGTCTACACAAAAGCGGCCGTCATTGGGGGGGGATTGCTGGGGTTGGAGGCTGCCCGGGGACTTCTCCATCTCGGCATGGAAACCCATGTGGTTCATAATGCCCCTTACATCATGAACCGGCAGCTGGACCGGACGGCAGCCCATATGCTGCAGCGGGAGCTCGAAAGCCAAGGGATGCGATTCCACTTGGCGATGGATACCACGCGAATCGTTGGCCGAACAAGGGCGCAGGGTCTTCGGTTTATCGACGGAACTCGACTTGATGCGGATGTAGTGGTGCTTGCCGTAGGGATCAGGCCTAACGTGGAGCTGGCCCAGAGAAGCGGTCTGCTGACGGGGCGGGCTATCCTGGTGGATGACTACATGAGGACAAGTGAGCCGAATATTTATGCGGTGGGAGAATGCGCGGAGCACCGGGGGATTAGTTACGGCCTAATCGCTCCCCTGTATGAGCAAGGAAAGGTGCTTGCCCGGGTTATCTGCGGCCGGCAGGCCGAGCCTTATGTCGGTTCGATTCCTTATTCCCAGCTAAAAGTCTCGGGTGTGGATGTATTTTCGGCCGGCGCGATATCGGGGATCGATGCGGAAACCGCCATTCAGCAATACGATGCCGTAAGCCGCACGTACAAAAAAGTGATCATGCACAAAGGCAGGGTTACGGGTGCCATTCTGTTCGGAGACACGACTGAGGGTTCCGCGCTGTTGTCCATGGTGAAGAAGGGCGCGGCTGTCTCGGAGCTTATCCCGCAAGAAGGCATTGTAAGCTCGGCGGAAGCAGCTGCACAGACGCTCCCGGATCATGAAACGGTGTGTGCTTGCAACGGCGTGAGCAAAGCGGAGATCATGCAGGCCGTTACCGATCGCAATCTCCAAAGCACGGATGAAGTTAAGCAGCTGACCAGGGCATCCGGTTCGTGCGGCGGCTGCCGGCCAATGGTGGATGCCCTGGTCAAACATGCGCGAAGCGGCAAAAAGAGGGCTTCGCAGAGGGCGGCCATAACGCAAGGCGAGATTCCCGTATGTGAATGCACGAAGCTGGGGCACTCCTCAATGAAGCAAGCGATTGCCCATGCGGTGAGTCAAGGCTGTCATACGATATCGGATTTCATGCTCCATCAGGGCTGGAAGAAGCCGGGCGGATGCATAGTTTGTCGGCCAGCCCTGCGTTATTACCTTGAAATGACGGGGATAGGAAACGGTGATGAACCGGTTCGGAAGACTTGGCATGATGTCTCCGATGCGGATCATGGACTTTACCAAGGCGTTCAGGTATGGATGGGAGACACGGAAGGCTCGAGGATGGAGGCGGCAGGCATTCGGCGCATTGGAGAATGGCTTCGCCTTCGCTGGCAAGAGGTATCGCTGCCTCATCCTGTACATGCAGGGGTGTCCGATTGTCTAGCATCGTCCGTCAGCATACTGGTTCAGGGGATCGGAATATCCGCTTCGCCCGCAGGCTGGGAGGTTTATCTCGGCGGACATGCGGACCACCCTGTCCGTGAAGGACAATTGATCGGCGTTGCTGAACGTGAGGAAGAAGTAATACAGCTTGTATCCGCTTGTTTGCAGTGGTACCGGCAGAACGGCTTGTATGAGGAACCGTTGTGGAAATGGGTGGAACGTACGGGTGTGACTTCGATCCGGGAGCATGTTCTGGACCACGATCTGCAAAGAGAGCTTGCAGAGATGCTGTCTCGGCGGGAATGGAAGACACAAGTGGGTTAAACAAGCAAAATATAGGGAGAGGCGGTCAGTTATGGTTTATTCGGAATCGTCCGCTGCGGGAGGAGCTGCGGCCGTGGTAGAGACACAATGTCCGTTTTGCAGCGTACAGTGCAAGATGACGGTTGAAGAGGAAGAGAAGAGCGTCCCGGGACGGTTCAGGGCCAAGTATAAGGTGGAGGGGATACCGAACCTCGCTTCCGAAGGCAGGGTGTGCGTCAAAGGCATGAATGCGCATCAGCACGCAGCCCATTCGCAGCGGCTGCTACATCCGCTGATCCGTTCAAACGGCGAACTCGTTCCTTGCTCTTGGGATGAAGCGATGGCCGTGATTAGCGATCGATTTCAGGCGATATCCGAGAGATATGGTCCCGATGCCAATGCCGTCTACGGCGGCGGGTCCCTGACCAACGAAACGGCCTATTTGCTCGGGAAATTTGCCAGGGTGGCGCTCGGTACCCGGTATATCGATTATAACGGCCGTTTCTGCATGTCGGCCGCAGCTTCTGCCGGGAGCAAAACCTTTGGAATCGACAGGGGGCTGACGTTCAGGCTGTCCGATATTCCTCATGCCCGCTGCATCGTGCTGGCCGGCACGAATATAGCGGAATGCCAGCCAACGCTGCTCCCTTACTTCAACCAGGCCAAGGAGAATGGGGCGAAGATCATCGTCATCGATCCGCGCAGAACCGCAACGGCCGCAATAGCCGATATGCATTTGGCGATCAGACCTGGGACGGACGCCATGCTGGCGGATGCGATGCTGAAGATAATCGTGGATGAAGGTCTCTTAGACGAAGGCTTCGTTCAAGCAAGAACTAAGGGTTACGAGGAGCTGGAAAGCTATCTGGACAGCATCGATTTATCACGGGCCGCCGATTTATGCGGATTAGATGTGGAGCTGATCCGGGAGGCCGCCGTATCCTATGCTATGGCGGATACCGGAATGGTGCTGACGGCCCGAGGGGTGGAGCAGCAGACGGATGGCCATCTTGCGGTACGCCGTTATCTGAATCTGGTCTTGGCAACAGGCAAAATCGGGAGGGAGGGCTGCGGATACGGGGCGATCACCGGTCAGGGGAATGGTCAGGGAGGAAGAGAGCATGGGCAGAAGGCCGATCAGCTGCCAGGCTATCGATCGATCGAGAATGAGGAGGACCGGGCATATGTTGCCTCCGTGTGGGGCGTTAAGGCTTCCAGCCTGCCTGGAAAGGGCGTCTCTGCCTACGAGATGATGGAGCTGATTCATGAAGGCGAAATTAAGTCGCTCTTCGTGATGGGGTCCAATCCCGTTGTTTCGAATCCGAATGCGGGGCTTGTGGAGGAAGGCTTGAACCATCTCGATTTTCTGGTGGTTGCGGATATGTTTATGTCCGAAACGGCCCGATTCGCCGATCTTGTCCTGCCGGTAACCTCCTATATGGAAAATGAAGGTACGCTGACGAATTTGGAGGGACGGGTTCTTCTCCGGAAGGCGGCGCGACCGGCGCCTGGGGAGGCGCGTCATGACTGGATGATTCTATGTTCGATCGCAGACAGATTGGGCAAGGGTGAATATTTTGACTTTCATGAGCCCGAAGAGATATTTAATGAGCTGAGGCTTGCAAGCAAAGGCGGCATTGCTGACTACTTCGGCATCACCTATGATCGGTTGCGCCGTGAAGAGGGCGTATACTGGCCGTGTCCCTCTGAAGAAGAATCGGGGACGGGGCTTCTGTTTCGGCAGTCGTTCGCCCATCCAGACGGAAAGGCCGTGTTTTCCGTGATGCCGGGGAATCCGTGGGTGGGGGTATCCGAGGAGTACCCGCTCATTCTGACCAATGGCCGTGTTCTGTCACACTACCTGACAGGCGTGCAGACCCGGAGAAGTCCTTCCCTGCTTGCACGCGAGCTTGAAAATTTCGTGGAGATCCACCCGATTACCGCGCAGCGTTACCGAATCCGTGACGGGGAGTGGGTAGAAATCGTGTCGGAGCATGGACGTTTTTCCGTACGCAGCAGGATTAAAGAACATATAAGAGTAGACACGCTATTCGTCCCGATGCATTGGGGCGGCGTGCAGAATGTCAATCATGCGACCCGGCCGGAGCTGGATCCGTTCTGCAAGATGCCCGGTTTTAAGACAGCAGCTGTCCGGATACGGTCATTGAGGTAAGGGTGATGCAACAATGAGTCCGTTCTTCATTGACAGGATGAATATGGAAAATTATAATAGGAACAATTTTATATACAAACACAATGACTGGGAGTAGTAGAAATCGTTCATGGTTCAGAGAGCTGCAGCAATGGTGAAATGCAGTCCATGAGGATTCCGAAGCTCGCCCATGAGTGGTGAGGCAGAAATGGAGTATGCCTTGACGTTTAGCCTTCGTAATCGGGCTTCAAGCGGATTTGATGAAGATCGGATCAAGTAGAGTGGTACCGCGCGGGTAGTTAGCCTGTCGTCTCTTATGGGATGGCGGGCTTTTTATATTTTTTCGAAGGGAAGGGTTCATATGGTTAACGCGAAAGAGCGCGATTGTTTTATCTGTCGAAAGCATCGGGGAGAGATCCAGCTTCCGGGGGGAGCGATTTATGAGGATGAGCTGCTCTACGTAGGCCATATTTCTTCCGATTCCAACGAAGCTTATCTGGGATATATTATGATCGATATCAAGCGGCATGTATCGGGATTAGCGGAGCTGCGGGACGATGAGTCGGCCGCCGTCGGACGGATGCTGACCCGGGTGAGTCGCGCCTTGAAAGCATGCTTAGGCGCGGAACATATCTATTCCTTCGTGCTGGGAGATCACGTCCCTCATCTGCATATCCATCTGATTCCGCGTTATCCGAATACGCCCCCGTCTTATTGGGGGTTTGGAATCAGCGGCTGGCCGGAAGCCCCTCGAGGTGATGCCGCTCAGATCGAAGAAGTGTGTTCGCGAATCAGGCGTTGTATGGCGCAGGATGAGGTTTCTCCATGAGACCCTATATCGTGAAGTGGCACGGCAGCTCCAGCATGTTCCTCGACGATCCGCAGACGATTGCGGTTTCCCATGGGGTACTGGGCCGGTATGGCGGCAGCTCGGCAGCCGGGGCGGATAAAAACGAGGATGGCGCTTATATCTGGATCGATGCGGAATCTGATTTGGAATTCGTCCTGCTGCTGGATGCCCATGAAACCGATGAGAGCGCCCAGCTCGTCTTATCCTATATCGATGGGGCCGCTTCCGAGATTGCTGGCATCCTCCGAGAGCCAATCGAGCAGTGTTTTCAAAACCTGCATGACTATTTGCTGGGCATGTTGACTTCCGAACGCTTTCGCGAGGATTGCAGGGGAATTGCGGGTGAAACTTCCTGTCTGCTATGCTGCAGACGCGAAGAATACTTGTGGTGGTTTAACGTCGGGGATTGCCTGCTTTATCTGCTTCATCCCGAATTGACGGCGCTCGGGCAAACCTTGCTCAATCAACGGAATTTCTACGAATGGATAGGGAAGGTAAACACCTTCGATAAGCAGGTCCCTTGTTATTCCACGGGCGTAAGAGAGCTGCGCTCCGGGAAAAACGTGATTGTATTAAGCACCGATGGCGCTTTAGAATGGGGACCGTTATTTCTGGAACATATGAATCAGCTGCAGGGCGCTGATCTGCAAAAAGGCGTGAAGGATTTCATGCAAATGTCGCATGAACGCGGGATCAAGGACAGCGTCACCATGATTGCATGGCAAGTGGAGCTCGAGCATCATCCCAGCTATCCATCCGATGGTTCAAGATAGGAAATGATGCAAGGCATGATGAATTCAATTGAAAAAGGCTAGGAAACCCGGTCAATGACCGGGTTTCCATTGATTTAATTAAGCTGGTGCTGGAGATTTTTCGTCCACTGTTCATGAAGATCTTCCTTGGAAAGATGGAAGATGCCGTAATAATCATCCGGATTGCGAATGAATTGGTTCAATGAATCTAACCCGTATTTTTCAATCATGAACGCAACGATCAAATATGAAAACTGAAATCCTGTTTTGCCGAAATCCCAGGAATCATCATTCAGATCCTCGAAGCTTGGAATTGCCCGACTAAGAATGGCTTCGGTCGTCGTGCTTCGGATGAAGTCTTCCGACATCTGTTGAGCTTCGTACCCCCCGATGCCCTGACGGATCCATCTAGGTGCCAGCGGATTAATATCACTAATCAACCACATGGCATACAAGTGCAGGGTGGACCGGAGGATCGAGTGGTAGGTATGCTCGGGTCCCGGGTTCAAGGGCGAGACGATTTTTAACGTGCAGTTATCGAACGTGCCCATGAACCAATTAGGTGCACCGCTTTCGCCTACGGCTTGATGGAATGTGGGCAGGTCGGGATAAATTTCAATAACGATTTTGCGGGAAGGCTGATGATTATATTTCGCTGCCATCTGTTCTACATTATTCTTGAGTTCTTGAAACAGGTCCTGATGCACCTTGTTCTGATGATGATTCGCCTCACTTTTACTTTCAATGGATATCAAGTCGAGTATCGACATAATCGTGATGTCACCCCATTCTCTTAATTCTTTCTTCAGCTTCGCCAAGGACCGATACAATCGGTTTTTCACCGCACTCTCGCGCATGCCGACGATCTGGGAAATTTCCTGCAGCGTACAATCCACAAAAAATCGTAAAGATATGATCTGCTGATCCCGTTCGCTTAACTTCTTAAGCGCCGCTCCGATATCAATTCGAATATCAACATAACCTGCAAAATCAAGGGAGATGGACTGCGATTCAAAACGTGTAAAGTCATAAGGTTTTTCATTTTTTCGCGCTAAACTTCGATACTCATTTTTGACTGTGTTTTGAGCAATTTTGAAGATCCAAGTGAACAGACTGGATGTTCCGTTAAACTTATCAAGGTTCTCCATTGCCTTTAAAAACACTTGCTGGGTTAAGTCATCTGCCGCCGTCGGATTCAATTTCAGTGCGAGATAATGCCGGATCCTCGGGCGGTATTCGTCATACGTATCTTCAAATGTTCGCTTTGTTCCTTGATTATCCGGATAACCAGGGAGTTTGTCATGAGCTCTAGACATGGATAAGAACCTCCTCTTGACCTTACAGTTTATTAGACACCGGAGGCATGCAAAAAGCCACAGTGGAACGAAATATTCTCGGAATCTAGGTTTTTATGCATTTATATTCATCATCCTATAAAGGCACAAGAAAGAAAGGCGTTTTGTGCATATGATGTCATCATCATGTATATGGGAAGCGAGGTGATCCTTATATGCCTTCGAAACGCGTAAGGAAGTCCAGATCCGCTTCCAAGCCGATGCCACCGCAGCATTGGGTAGGTCAGCCGGTCGTGGTCGTTCTGAAGGACGGCAGCTATTACGTCGGCGAACTGAATCAGATCCAAGGCGGGGAAGTAACGCTATCAGGGCTCAGAGCCAACAATAAGATGCCGGCTGCGATTGCCCGAAGCGGAGACAAAGCGCAAATATCCGGATTTTTAAGCGACCTCTTTGGCGGACCTCCAAGCGCTGCGTCAGCCGAAGGAGCCGAGGAGGGAGTGGCGGCTGCGCCTGCAGGCCCTCTCGGCTTCCTGGGACAGATCGTGCCTCATATTAAACTGGGCATGAACGTGATAAAAGCCATCATGCCATTAATGGGAGTGTTGAAAATCTAACCAAGGGCAAAGGTCTAATCGAACAAAAAGAAGCTTGAACCCTCAAGCTTCTTTTTGTTATGCCGTTTGATACAAAAATCTCATGGATGCATCAAATCGAGATGGCACGCTTCATAATCGATTTGGCTTCCTGTGCAACGGCTTCATCCTTATCGTCGATAGCCTGCATGAAGATGAGCATGGGGATATAAACGGCGATTAAACGAGCCAGCACTTTCGTTTCTTCGTCCACGCTGCCATAGGCTTCAAAAAATCCCTCCCTTGATGCCGGAGGCAAGAAGCTGTAAGCAATGCTCAGGTCGCAGGCGGGATGTCCGATGCTGACGTCGCCCCAATCGATGATGCCGGAAAGCTTGCCTGTTTCGTCCACCAGCATGTTTTTGAAATGGAGATCTCCATGAATAAGAATATGTCGCTGCTTGACCCGATCCAAGGAAATGCCGTGCAAATAGTCGGCGATCTCCTTCATTTCTGCATCCGTAAAATGGAGGGCAAGCCGGGCTAGAAAGTCCAGCATTTTATCCCTGCGCCCAGCGAGATCGGTCAGATTACGATGGTCCACCGCTACACCTTCTTGCTGCGCTATGTCCACGGGAAAGGCATGCAGGTTCTTCAGAAAGCGCGCGAGCGCTGCCGCCGACTGCATCCGTGTTTCATCCGTCAGTCCAATCGGAAACGACCCGGAAAGATAGGTGTACCCCAGAAAAGGCGCAGGGTAGTCTGCGCTTTCTTTTCCGAAGAAAAGGGGCTTAGCATAGGGTAACGTTATGTAATTCGCCAGCTTGGGCAGGATTTTGGCTTCGGTTTGAAGTAAAGGGATGGCAAATGCTCTTCTGGGAAAACGAAACACATACTCTTCGCCGATGCGATAGACAGTATTGTCCCAGCCGCTGCCGATCTCTTGGATGGGTAATGAGGATAGCTGGGGGAATTGACGGTTAAGCAGCAGCCGGACTAACGGCTCCGTCACTTCCCATTCGGCATTCCAAGGATTTTGTCCCATATTCGTCTTCACCTCCATGAATGAATAATTTCCATAAAACGGAACACTTACTCAGTGTATCGGAATCCCATCGTACGGGCAACGGAAAGGACAGCTGTAATTGAACTTTACCGACCAATTTAGATATCTGTATCATAGTGATTCCTTTCACAATAACATTATTGTATAGTAGAAGAGAGATAAAAGTCACTTGCGGACATCCAGAAGACCAATAAATCGATGAAATGAAGGGATAAGTGTGCCATATTTACGTTTTAAAGGATTTTCAGAAGTTTTCCTCGAAGAAATAACGCCAACCTTGGTTGAAACTTTCGCCGGTATTGTTCAAATTCCGAAAGAAATCGTGAAAATCGAACAGCTTCCATATCGGATCATTACGAATACGCCGTTATCCGTCGAAATCCTGATGTTTCAGCGGGCTCAGGAGACCCACGATGCGGTTGCGGCCAGCATTCACGAGATCCTGTCGGAACGCGGGTACCGGAACGTACATATATTCTTCGTGATTCTCAATCGGAATCTCTATTATAAAGAAGGCAGGCCATTAGAATAAAATAAGATATGATGAGTGAAAACAAGGATGCTAGAAGAGCATCCTTGTTTTTTTAATTAAAATGAATGATGGACTTTATGTCATATCTTCTTACCGTTATGATATATCAAAGAGATTATGAGGCATGGTAAGTGCATAGATAGGAGGAAACATGGACCGACTACAGGGCATTTTGAAGGAATTTTACGGTTTGGCTCATCCCGTTATTGTACCTCAGCAGGGCGGTTGGGCTGCGCTTGCTTACAAAGTGAGTAACGGCGCACAGGACTATTTCCTGAAAGTTTATGAGAAAAGCCGGGCCTCCACGCCCAAATGGACTGCGCTGATTGACGATTATGTTCCGATCCTGCTGTGGCTTGAGGAGCATAGTCGATTAAAGGGCAGCATTCCGGTGCCGATGCTGACGACAGACCAACGTTATCGATGCGAGGATAACGAAGGCATTTATTTGTTGTATGAATATATCGACGGGGACACGATCGCAGACCGCAAGCTGACGGAGAATCAAGTGAGACAACTGGCAGAGATCATCGCTGAGCTCCATCGTTACGGGGAGGATTTTCCGCTGGTGACAAGTGCCATGACGGAAAGCTTTACGGTGCCTTTTCTTGGTCAGCTAAGGGAGGCGCTGGACGCGGGGAAGCCGGATGACATCGGGGAAGTCATGAATCCCCATATCGACTGCTTGATGGGTTTGATGCTTGAAGTGGAAGCGCTGTCCGAAGAGCTGAAGAAACGCGATCTTCGCCTGGCGCTGTGCCACACGGACGTGCATGCCTGGAATCTGATGTCGGATGGTCAGCAATTGATATTGATTGACTGGGAGGGGCTGAAGCTGGCGCCGGTCGAAGCGGATATGATGTTTTTTGTCGCTGAACCCTATTTCGAATCATTTATGAGGATTTATAAAGAAACGCATAGCGATTACGAGATGAACAGCGAGGCGCTGACCTTTTATCAAGGCAGACGTAAATTGGAGGATATCTGGGAGTTCATGGAGCAGCTGCTTTGTGATGTCCAGAATGACGAAGAACGCGCGTCCACGCTAAACAGCCTGAAGAAAGAGCTTGAAGAGATCACGATGTCTAAATCCTAATCAGCGTTGGGTTTCAATATGTAAAAAGCCTCCTGGCAGAGTTCGGGGCATCTACCAGGAGGCTCTTGCTTGGCTTGTCCATTGGAATGGTTCACATGACGTATTTTGCCAGCACCCAACAGAGCAGAGCCATAAACCAGGAGACAAAACCGAAGATCATCACGATTTTGTTCTCGCTCCAGCCGTACTTGAGACTGAAGTGGAAATGGATCGGGGCCATCCGAAACAGGCGCAGCTTGGTCCGTTTGTAATACCATACCTGCAGGATAACCGAAAGCTGCTCCGCCAAATAGATCAGGAACAGCAGGGGAATCAGAATTTCGACCTTCTCGATCACCGCAAGGAATGAAAGGGAACCGCCGATAGCGAGGGATCCCGTATCACCCATAAAAGCCCGGGCCGGATGAATGTTGTAGAGCAGCAAGCCCAGCAGACAGCCGATCATGACCAGCGAGAACATCTGAACCTCCGGTTTATCGGAGATCAGGAAGAAGAAAAAGTAAGTCGGAATGGCCACATTGATCAACAGTCCGTCCAAACCATCGGTAAAGTTGATGGCATTCGCCGAGCCTACAATGAACAGCAGCATGATGATAATGTAGACGCTGATCGGCAGGTGAAGCTGGAACCCGTTGAAAAGCGCGATATCACTTGTCAGCGAGAAGGACTGGAACAGGACATACAATAATGCCCCGGTAAACAGGAACTGAAGCACAAGCTTCGTTCGGCCGGAAATTCCCGACGGGTCCTGCCACGCTGCTTTTTTGAAGTCGTCCATAAACCCGATCGAGCTGAACAGAAGAAAGGTGGAACATAAAAAAACGGTCAGCGGCGTAGGCTGAAACTGCAGCGACATCCCAATGCCAATCAACAAAATAAGGCCAGCCATCAACGGTGTCCCGCGTTTGGCCTGATGATCGGGAGGCAGCTCGGTCCGGATCGGCTGCGTTAGCTTTAAGGTGCGCAAACCCCAGATGAGCAGCGGCGTAAATAGCGTCACCAGCAAAAACGATAGTCCGGACACACCCAGAATTCCATTCATCTCATACACATCGCTTTCTATCCATTTCCGTTAGTTCATTGTATTTCGATGGAATGGACAAATATTCCTTCAAATTTCTAGAATTGATAGGGTCTGTTAATGGACAAGCGTTGGCTGTCATTTCCCGTGGAGTATAGGGATATCCCTTCAACATCCATCACAAGATGGTTTCATGAAACGCACCCATGATAAAGTTGATCCCCACGTCGAACGGGACGCTGACCTCAGCGCCTGTCTCAATGGAAGCTTCGAGACTGATCTCTTTTATTCAAGATACCATCATGTATTGAATCTGGATAGGAGCTGCAGCAACATCCAGATAATTAGAGAGAAGAATGACGGCCTTGAAGGAGCTGATGCTGCGGATGAAGTAGTTGATAACATGGGCGAAGCTGGACAGTAATAAATAAATCTAATCATTCTATAGCAAATGATAAATTGAGTTGTTCGAAGACGGTGTGAACAATCAAGACTGACTCGGCGTTACTTGTCATGTTCGACCCGAAGTGCAGTACTGTGATTTCGCTTGCATGGCATCTCTGTTCTTAAAGTAAGGTGAGAAATGAGGTAGCCATGGCTACCTTGAATATGGTTTAATCAATTTAATCGCTATAACAATTTTAAGTCCCTAAACGTAATATTACTGAATTGGATGCGGTTAGATTATAAAGGATATAGCACCGAAGGTATCGGGAGCTTACAACGTCGATTACGGCGATTGTGAGCTCTTTTTGCTTTCCAATAATTAGGTTGCTGTTATAATGGGAGGGTGGGAATGTGAGTATATGGTTGTCTCGGAATGATGGAAATTCCTTGTATGTTCGTTTTAAGTATGATGAACAAATGGTGATGAAGATTCGAGAAATTCCAGGAAGGAAATGGGTCAGTGATAAAAAGGTCTGGATGATTCCATTTACACTCGAATCCATTCGACAGTTGTATACACTTTTTGAAGGAACGATGATTCATGTTGATAGCATGTTGATGAAAGAGTCCAGCTTGTTTAACAATGAAGTTTACATGCAGGAACACATTCCAATCTATTCATGGGATGAGTCGATAAAAAGGTCTTTCGTTCATGCACTGCAGCTTCGAGGTTATAGTAAAAAAACGATAAAAGCTTATTGTAGTCAAGTCCATCGATTTCACACTTTTGTACAACAGCAAAATTATGGGATGGGTCACGAGAACATGATTCAGAGTTATTCCTTGCACTTACTTCATAGGAAATGTTCCCATTCCTATGTTAATCAAGCGCTCAGCGCGATCAAATTCTATGCTCAAAAAGTACTATTGCATGAGGAAACAGTCTCTTATGTTCGCCCTAAGAAAGAAAAGAAGTTGCCGAATGTGTTATCGATGAAAGAAGTGATGTTGATCTTAAAAGCACTCCATAATTTAAAACATCGTGCGATCCTATACCTTACCTATTCCTCAGGATTACGGGTAGGTGAAGTGGTCCGGTTGAAAACTCAAGACATTGACTTCGAGCGAAAAACGCTTCGAGTTTCTCAAGGAAAAGGTCGAAAGGATCGTCTTACGCTATTATCCGATACAGCTATGGATATTGTTCAACCGTATTTACAACAAGAAAAGCCCGAGAAATGGATGTTCCCAGGTCAACACCCAGAGCGCCATATAACGGAACGAACGGTTCAAAAAGTGTTCGAACAAGCACGTACTGCCTCTGGAATCCAGAAAAAGGTTAGTATACACGCCTTACGCCATTCATTCGCTACCCATCTGTTGGAAGGTGGAATTGACATTCGCTTCATTCAAGTGTTGCTCGGTCATCAAAGTGTACGCACCACCGAAAGGTACACACATGTGAGTGTGAAGGACATAAGAAGGATTAAAAGTCCGTTAGAACAATTGGAAGAGGAGATTCAGGGAGAAAAATCGTAAACATGGTTGGTGAAGGAGTGTTCACGAACTTCGTAAACACCTCAAGAGGTGACGTTTTTGCGAAGTTCGTAAAAAAGACGTTATGTGAAACCCCCGAAAGAGCATTGATCATTGAGGTGATAGCATGGAAGGAATAAGAATATTACTCCCTGAAGATGCAGAGACATTTCGAGATATCAGACTAGAAGGTCTACTTAATTCACCTGAATCATTTGGTATAACCCATGAGGAATACCAAAGTAGAGACATTGAAGTCATAAGATCAGGACTAAATCGAACTTCCGATAGTTTTACACTTGGTACTTTTGACTCTGAAAATCAAATGATAGGGTTAGTGGGATTTAAACAAGAACAAGCTATTAAGTTCAAACATAAAGGTTTTATTTGGGGGATGTATGTCAACAAGCCAAGATATCGATCACAAGGAGTAGGCAAAAGACTCATTATTAAGGTAATTGAAATAGCGAAGCAAAATAAAGGGCTTGAACAAATAAATCTTTGTGTAGTGGTGGGCAACCAGAATGCAAAGAGATTATATGAATCAATTGGATTTAAAGTATATGGAATAGAGAGAAGAGCTCTCAAGCATAATGGAATAGATTACGATGAAGAACTAATGACTTTGTGGTTGTAGTTCGAAGAAGTCGGGGGCATCACATAACAGCATATTCACGCTGCGTGCCATACGGCCCTTGGTCTGCTAGAAGCATTTCGGAGAAGAGAATCAGCAGACAACCCTGCACTGGCTAAGTCCGTTGGACCCGGCAGCTGGCGCTACCTTAAGCCAGTGAGGGTTCGTAAATACAAGAACGTTATGCGAAACCAACGGACATTGCATTTGTACTGCTTACATCAAATTCATTATTGTGGGTGATCTCTTGGGTGCTTGGGGAGTAAAGTCATTTGAAAACGATTCAGCGTTAGACTGGCTTTTAGAGTTTCAAGATGAGAAAGATTTGACTAAGGTAGTCATTAAGATTTTTGATTTTATGAACGAATGTAAAGAGGATGAGTTTGTAGATAGTGAGATTTCATCAGAAGTGATTGCAGCTGCTGAGATTGTTGCAGCTTTATTTGGTTCACCATGCATGGATCTCCCACCGAATATTGCAAAGTGGGTTAAAAAGAAACAGTCATATGATAGATCATTAGTTTCGACTTTTGATAAGATCGTAAATATTATCTACACCAAGGAAGAAGTTAACAGGGAATGGAGGGAACAATCCAAAGAACAAAAATGGAGTTATTCACTAAATTTACTCTCAGAAATTGTAATACAACAAATAGATAATGTATTGGAAAAAACGGAATTAAATGAATTATGGAAATCGAGTGATGAATACGAGAAATGGATTTTTGAGATAAACGATCTAAAGAATAGATGTCGAAGAACGCAATAGTAACTCAGTGAAGTCGTTGGCATCGCATAACACCATATTCACGCATCGGGGCGTTCGCCCCTCGGTCTCAGAAGCAGCTTCGGAGAAGTATTTGCTGTGGACACACTCGACTTCGTCGAGCGTCGTGAATACAACAACGTTAGCAGAAATTGCTGAAGAGTAAATACAATATTAAGGGAGGTACTTATGTATATCATTGAAGCAGGTGACGAATATAAATCTTGGATATCAGGTATCTTTGAACAAGAATATATGGCACAAACCTATTTAGAATCTATTCCTAAGAGCCTGAAAGAAATCCAGAAGTTAATAGCAGTTCAACTTTCCTATCCTTTTCACATAATCGAAAAAGATAGAACGTTCAAATATTTAAACACAAATGAAATGAAAAAAGAGCTTAACAGCATTGAAATAGTTAATGACTCAGACAAAGTTTACTTTAACATTTATACTATTAACTCCGATTACCAACCAAAGAATTCAGGAACAGATTATATGGGAATATTAAATCACGATCACATTAATAATGACTTTTTAGACTGGTATAGGAATGAAGGAGAAGAGTTTTTAAAGAGAAGACGAATTATACTAGGCTAATCGAGGGAGATAGCAACTTCTGCTAACACCATATTCTCGCATCGGGCTATCGCCCTCGGTCCGGACAGATGATATTGGCAGGGAAGCTGAATCAGCCGGACACATCCGACTACGTCGGACGTCGCGAATATAAGAAACGTTATAGGAAATTTGGGCAAAACATATATAAACAAACTGAGCCAGGCAACTGGTGATCTTTGTAATGCTCGAATAGAGACATCGAATAAAAGGATTGATCTGATGAAATTAATTAGAAGAATTACTGATAGTGATATTTTCGGTGGAACTCCTGAATTGATTGAGTCGGTATCACGATATGCTTCAAGAGGTGTCCTAATTGATGAAGAGATGAATGCAGCTATGATGTATATGTCAGAAATTAATCTATACAAATTGCCAGGTGGAGGAATCGAAGAAAAAGAAACAATAGATCAATCATTTTTAAGAGAGATTAGAGAAGAGACTGGATATGAAGCTAAAGTATTCCATGAACTGGGATATATTGAAGAACATAAGAAGAAAAATGATTTTATGCAATTATCCTATTGTTGGATAGCATATGCAAGGAGAAGAGTCAGCGCTGTAAAACTTAGCGAAAGCGAAAAGCAACTTGGAATGGTGGTTAATTGGATGACTTTAGATAGGGCAATGGAATTGATGAATGAGTCATTGATAAACTGTAATGATTATTCAACAAAGTTCATGATTCTGCGTGATAAGACTATCCTAAATATTGCATATGAAATATTAAAAAGGAACGAAAGTGAACATTTTAAGTGACTCGAGGAAGGCCCGAACATCCTATAACATCATATCCACGCTTCGGAGCCTTACGGCTCCTTCGGTCCGCCCGACGGGAATTGGCAGGGGAGCAGAATCAGGCGGACACATCCGCACCGACTAACCGCATCGCGGCGGCTCCTTACGGAGCCTTAAGTCGGTGGGACGTCGTGGATACGGGAACGTTAGGCGAAATTCTTAAAATCAAATATGTTTAAATCGTTAAAAATAAACTTGGAGGTGCAAGTAAGAAAAATGCCTAATTACTTAGAATATCAAAAGTCAATTGCTAAAGAATTTAAAGCGCACGAGTTACGTGTTCGTCACCTTATCGACGACGCTAATTGGGCAGAAGAAGGACGATATAAAGAAATCATATTAATGAATTATTTAAAAAGGATTCTTCCTAAAAATCTATCCGTAGGAACTGGATTTGTAAGGAACAAAAATCGCATAACCAAGCAGATAGATCTAATAATTTATGAGAATAATATACCCCCTATCTTTTCAGAGGGAGATTTTATTGTTACAACTCCAGAAAATGTGATAGGTATCATCGAGGTTAAGAGTTCTATAGAACCTTCCAAATTATTGGAAATAGTTGATAAAGCCAACGAGAACGGTCTTATTATTTCTGATGGACGCGAAATTTCAATATTTAATGGGGTTTTTGCATATAGCGAAGTTAAAAGAAAAGACCGAGCTTATCAAAGTTATATGAAAGAATTTTTTAATAATAAAATTGTACAACGTAATCACTTTAATGAAATTTTACCGAGAAACTTAAAAGTTTGTGTTAATAATATTTGCTTAGGAGATAGAAGGTTTATTAAATTGTGGCCGTTTAAAGAAGAATATGATGAGTTTTTTGCAGAATATAGTTTTTATAAATTACCAAGTGGATTAGGCATATCTTATTTCTTATCTAATTTACAAGAGTTTATTTTACGTAGACAACTTGGAATTTATAGTGATCCTTTAGAATCGCATTATCGAGATGTCTATTATCCTCTTCCAGAAGGAAAAGAAGTTCATAAGATACATTTTGAAAAATTTAAACTATTGTGAAAATAATTACGAAAATCGCCTAACAACATATTCACGCTGCGGGCATACGCCCTTGATCCGGCATTCGCCGGATACCCGACATACGTCGGGTCGTGAATACAGGAACGTTAAGTGAAATTTCTGCAGATAACATTACAGACCTTATATAAATAAAAATAATCAACAAAACCTATAAAAGCGTTATAAAATGAGTTATACTGAGGTAAGAATAAGTAAGGAGCCGTGCGCTAACACGACTCCAAAGTACAACAACTGCATAAAGAGCAGTCGGCCACGTAAGATGGGTCGGAAATAGACCGTTATCCTAGCCAGGGCGGTCTATTTCTTTTTCATGTAGGTGAGCAATGCCAAAATGAACATGCCGAACATGAACATTAAGGAGATAGCATCTTTGACCTCCATGGGCATCACCTCCCTTCGGGGAGATTAGCCGACCGCCCTTATAGCCGTATATTGTACTAGAAAATTATAACATATAGAACATGATGAAATACCATTAGAATAATATAAATAACTAAAATACATAGAAAAACAATATTTACATCTAAATCGTATATGAGAATGTAAATACAGAGAAGGCAGTAACATTACTTAACAATGCATCTATGCTGCGGGGCATTCGCCCCTTGGTTGTCAGAAGCAAGCTCATAGGCGTATATTCAGACAACACACGGCCCGACCTAAGATAAGAACTATCTCAGGCCGGGTCGCGTCATAGATGCGGGAACGTTATCAGAAATCAATGGAAAATTAGTCAAGGAAGCAATTAAAAGAAGAAATGGAGTGACAGTAATGGAAATCAAAAATAAAAAAGGGAATGTTATAGGAAAGATTGATTTTCAATCTCGTCAAGATATAATCAGTGAAATTATTAATTTAAGACCTGGCGAAGGGAAGGCTATCTACATAGCTGATGCCGCAGATAACAAATTTTCACAACAAACAAATTATGCCGCTATTAATTGGGATGGAAGCTTTGAAAGCTTAAAAGAAAAATTATCTCCTTGGCAACCAAAGTTTCCTACTCACTCTAATATGTGTGATATTCAAGTTTATTATGGATTTGAAAATTTAACATCGCAAGAAATCGATGAGATGGTTGAGGAATGTGAAATAACTGGAAAAAATGTTGTTGTAAGGGAACTAAAACCTAATAATAAACTTGTTGGTGTCAGCATTACTTACGAAAATAACCAAGAAATATACAAGTTCCAAATTTTCGGAACAACAAAAAGTCGAATTCAAATGCCGGGTGACGGAGACTCTAGTATTGAGCAACTAAATGTACGAGGTAATGAGGCATTTTATATTTCAAATGCAGAAAACCAACAATTTATCTGGATCGAAGAAGACGTCAATGGAAAGGCATTACAATGCGAGATTAGTGGAAGGAACATTCAAAAAGAATATATTCTATCCGTTGTGGAATCAATGGAATAATCTATTAGCAACTCGAAGAAGTCATTGACTTCTGATAACAAAGCATTCACGCATCGAGCCAGGCTACGCCTGTCTCTCGGCCCGCAAGAGGGATTTCGAGGAAGTGAATTCAGCGGACAAACCTGCAAGGCTAAGTGGCAGAGCCACCCGGCGCTATCGCGCCTTAAGCCTTTCGGGTTCGTGAATAACCAACCAAAGGAGCATCGAAATGATTTGTCGATTCCATCACGCTCAAATTACAATTCCAAACGGCAAAGAAGATGAGGCGAGAAACTTCTATTGTGGGATCTTGCAACTGAAGGAAATATTAAAACCAGAATCCTTAGTTGGCAGAGGTGGTTTTTGGGTTCAGGTTGGAGATCAACAGTTACACATTGGAACTGAAGATGGTGTAAACCGATTATTAACAAAAGCTCATTTAGCTTATGAAGTGAATGACATAAAAGCTATTGAAAAACTACTAACAGACAATGGGATTGAAATTCTGAAATCTGTACCTATACCAGGATATGAAAGATTTGAATTCAGGGATCCATTTGGCAACCGAGTAGAGTGTATAAAACCAGTATAAAAACTAATAAAGAATTAATTAAAGACTATATAAAAACTATATAAAAGCTGTATAAAGATATTTTCTGGGGCAACTCAAGATTCCTTCGTCTAACATTATGTTCATGCATCGGGGGGCAAGCCCCCTAGGCCCCCAACAAGTAAGAAGTGATAACGAAGAGGAATTTCTGCGCAAGGAAGCAGATTCAGCGGACACACCTGCACTGCCTAACCGCGTCGCGGCCGGTTCCTTCGGAACCTTAAGGCAGTGAGGCGTCGTGAACACGGAAACGTTATCCGAAATCTCTGCAAGAAATGAACAAGGAGAAGAGCAGATGATAAGAGGAATTAGCTTTGAAATTCCAAATGAATACGGAAGATTTCTCGAAGATATATTAATACCGTTTAAAGTAGAAGATTATAATTGGTGGATTGGTGGGGAAGAGTCATACATTATAATAGATGGCAAACTAGATGCACTTTTTTCAGGATTAATTGAATGCATGGAAGGTAAAACACTAAGAAATGTTATAACGAACAATGATTATTATTTAATATTCCAAGACCTTAAAGCTTTTCCTAGAGGCATTAAACCAATTGAAATTAAAACGTACGACGATTTTCTCAGAAGCAACTGCGAATTGGCATTATTAGTTGTAGATAGTTCTTATACAACAATCTATTGCAAGAATGACGAGTTAGTAGAAGGGCTGTATGCTAACGCAAAAAAACAGAACTATATAAATATAGAATACATAACCGACGAGAATGATTCCAGAACAGGTCTTTCAGTACGGTAAGGAAGTATTAATGCAAGTAAATCAGGAAGGCAGAGACATCGGATAACACCGCATTCAAGCATCGAGGATGAAGCCCCTCGGTCCCAGAAGTTGAAACAAGGAAGCAGATGCCGGGACACATCCGCACCACCTAACTGCATCGTTGCCGGCCATAGGCCTTAAGGTGGTGGGACGTCGTGAATGCAAGAACGTTATCCGAAAGCACCAAGTTCAGTCAAGAATCTAGTTATTTGAAAGGAAATGAATCTCATGAATAAGATCCAAGTCATATTTTCTTTAATAGCAATTCTAGTAGGTACATGTATAATCTCAATTTCAAAGATTGTTGAAGAATTTTCAGTAATCATGGGGCGAGCTGCATATCAAGCAGCCGCAGCAGGATCTTATAGTCCAGAAGAATATTATGTTAATCTATCACTTAACTATTGGATAGGGTCTTTACTAATATTATGTGGAGTAATCGTCTTGTGTATCATCTCTTATAATAATTACAAGAAAATTTTATGAAAACAACTGGAATTAATTTAAAATAGAGTATTCAGAATAATGATTTTAAGAATGTGAGTATTTCGTGAAGTTGGTGCCATCAGATAACACCAAATTCACGCATTAGGGCTACGCTCCTCGGTCCCAGAAGCGGCTTCAAGGAAGCAGTTGCTATGACACACCTGGCATTCGCCAGGCGTCGTGAATATACGAAACGTTATCCGAAACCACCGTAAGAGTTAATTTTTAAAAAAATATCAAATCTATTAAAAGGGAGTCCTCCAAATGATATGGGAATCAAGTTATTGGAAAGAAGATCTTTTAAAACTTTCTGACAAGATTAATAAAGTGTATTTATCAACAGCATACGATGATGATATGTTAGTGGAGTTTGAGAAAGACATAATGATCGTAATGTATTCAGTTAGAAAGCTAGTTGAAGCCAAGAAATTATCCCATGACACTGAACAAATACAATTAAAGGTTAAATCGTTTAAAAACAGAAAAGATGTTACAAGATTTAATTGGCATAGAATTCAAGAGCTATATGATTTAGATACACCATCAAATGAAAGTATGAAGGCAAGCTACTTATATAATCAGATAATACATAGTTACATTTTTCTAGTTTCACTGAATGATGAGGAAATTGTAGAAGGGTTTTATTTCACTTCTGATAGAATACGGAATCAAAAACTATTTTTTATTGAATTAAGAGAATTAAATAGGTACATAAATATAGTTGGAAATGATTATCCCATAGAAGAAAGATATGAATACAATAAATTAATTGAAGATTATAAAAATTTAACAAGCGCATCGAAGAGGGCCGGTAGCATCGGATAACAAAGTATTCACGCTGCGCTAACGGCCCTTGGTCTGCTAGAGGCTTTTCGGGGAAGAGGAATCAGCAGACAACCCTGCACTGTCTAAGTCCGTCGGACCCGGGGCTGGCGCCCCTTAAGCCAGTGAGGGTTCGTGAATACGGGAACGTTATCGGAAATTCTTGCGTGCGGTTAATATGTTTTAGGAGGGCTTATGAAGTCAGTATATAATAATCTTGTTATAAATACTTTATCCGGAAATCTCAAGGATGACATATATAATTTTTTAGTGAACAATGGTTGCCCTAAAACTGCGGAGCATTGTGTCAGGGTGGGGAAAGAGGCAAGAAAGATAGCGGAAAGATTTAATGCTAATGCAGATTCAGCTGAAATTGCTGGATATTTACATGATATAAGTGCGGTTTATTCTAACGATGTAAGGATTCAAGTTTCCTATGATCTAGGTATTGAAGTACTGTCTGAAGAAGAGGCTTTTCCAATGATAATTCATCAGAAGATATCTAAAGAAATGGCTAGAGATATATTTAATATTATGGATCAGGAAATTCTTGATGCAGTTGGATGTCATACGACACTAAAGAAAAATTCAACTATTTTAGACAAGGTTTTATTTGTTGCAGATAAGATTGAATGGGACCAAATTGGGGAACCTCCATATTTATTTCAGATTACGCAAAAACTAGATCATTCTTTGAACGATGCAGCATTCGAATATATTGATTTTTTATGGAAACAGCGAGATAACCTTAGAGTTATTCATCCATGGCTTAGAGACGCTTATTATGAAGTGAAGGACTTAGTTTAGTAATTCGAAGAAGGCAAGAACATCAGATAACATCATATCTACGCTTCGTGCCTTTCGGTCCTTGGTCTGCAAGAGGTATTTCGCAGATGAAACTCAGCAGACAACACCTTCGAGGCTAAGTCCGTTGGACCCGATCGGGTCCGACGGACTTAGCCTCTCGGGTTCGTAGATACAGAAACGTTATAGGAAATCAGCGCAATAACGAAAAATCAAAAGCAATTCATTATTAGTTGATTTAAACTAACCGTGTAGTTTAGCTTATAAAGAGCAAATTGAAGTCTAAGAATATATATTGGAGGAGGAGTAGAAATGTACACACACAAATCGTTTGAAACTTTAGGAACCTTCACTTTGCTAAGACCTATTTTTATCTCTATTTTGGTTGTATCACTACTTTTATTTTTTATACTGATAATCCCTAAATTAAAAAATAAAATGATAAACGGTTTTACTGTCCTTAGTTTGTCAGTTATCTCGATTTTTGTTTCTGGTCAACTTTTATATAATAGTGGAATCATCGTTGACGAGATTGGATTAAGTGGAGACCCTGTATCGTTTTATATTTTTTTAGCAATTACAGGTATTTGGATAATCAATCTTATAATCTATTTTTCAACACAAGGAAAATCAAACAAATAACCAAATTAAAGGGGATTGAATAGTGTAAGTCTTTCGAAGAAGGTGCTAACATCCTATAACAATGTATCTACACTTCAGGCTGCGCCTTTGGTTCAAAAGAAGCATTTACAGAGAAGCGGAATCAGCGAACAACCCTGGCGAGGCTAAGTTCGTCGGGCCCAGTCGCTGGCGCTCCTTTAAGCCTCTCGGGTTTGTAGATACAAGAACGTTAGCTGAAACCATTGCATAGAAAATTCTTGTAAAATGAAAAATCAAAAGATAAAGGAAGAGCCAACGTGCAAACATTTGTTTTAGATTATTATCGAAAACACAGATTTGAGTTTGTTGGTAGTTTAACAGAACACTACCTTGAAGGAAGTTTAATTTAGAATGAATATATAAAGAATAAAATAAGACAAATAGATGAAATAATAGATAATGAAAATAAAAATTGGTACTTAGATTTAAATGGTTACAGATTAGAAGATATTGAATTATTTAAGAATAGTCCTTGGTCAATTATTAATGATGATAATGAGATTAAGATAGTTTCAAGATTTTTTGATTACGGAACTGGTGAAGCAAGATTTGCTTTGCAACCTTGGTTTAGAACTGGTGACGAATTGCTCAGAAATAATAAAGATTAGTAGTAAGTAATTCGAGGAAGGCAATTTCATCAGCTAACACCGTATTCACGCTGCTGACATGGTAGGTCCTTGGTCTGCTCGAGGCTTTTCGGAGGAGTTGGTCAGGCAGACAACCCTGCGAAGCAAAGTGGCGGAACCACCCGCTCCCGATGGTCGCTTAAGCCTCTCGGGTTCGTAGATACAAAACGTTATCTGAAAGATCGGCAAAAATCATAATAGAAAACATTGATGGGAGAGCATTTTATGAGCCGCCTGGTAATCATGACGGTTGGAAAAACTCATAGTGGAAAAACCACTTTTGCTAAAGAATTAGAATCTGTACTACAACAAGCCATAGTCATTGATCAGGATAATCATGCTGAATTTATTAATAGCCATTATAAGAAACTTCGCCCTATTAAAGGTCCTAATACTTTAAAATTCTCTATAACAAATGCTATTGTTAACTATGCTATGGAGCAAAGCGATTTCCACATTATCTTAAGCAATTCCAATTTAAATAAATCAGGAAGAACAAATGTACTCCAGAACTTTCATGACAATGGATTTGAAAGTATTATAGTCCACTTTAATTTACCAATTGATCTATTGAAAGAACGTGTTACACAAACCCAAAGAAGTAAAGCTATATTTAGAAGTGCCTTGAACTTTTTGGAAGTATTGGAGAGACAAGAAAATACGATAGAAATTCAACCTACTAAAGATGAAGCTAATTATCTATTTGACATCAAGGACCCCAATGATACTTTGGAAATTATTCAACAAATAAAAGAGATAAGTGAATTTAGATAATTCGAAGAAGGCCGATCCATCAGCTAACATGGTATTCACGCTGCGTCGCTATCGCTCCTTGGTCCGGCCGAGGTAGAAGAAGTGGAATCAAAGAGGCATTTCATTTGCAGAGAAGCTAAATCAGCCGGACAACCCTGCACTCGCCTAATCGCGTCGCGACCACTCCCTACGGTCGTTTAAGGCAGTGAGTGTTCGTAAATACAATAACGTTTGCCGAAAGAAGTTCTTTGTTTAGGAGGAGTCTATATGATATTAGAAAAAGTTATAAATAGAATTGCAATACAAAGTGAATATAAGGATTTTGTTGATAAGTATATAAATCATATACTTACCGAATTTAAAGGTAAGATTCATAGCATTTATATGTGTGGCTCGATTCCAAAAGGAACTGCTAAACCTTTTAAGTCAGATGCAGACTTTACTATTGTATGTGTAAATCCCAAAGATATTGATTACGAAAGATTGTCAAATATTAAAGGCAGGCTTTTGGAAGAATATCCAATAGTAACTAAGATTGATACGATAATTTGCTCGATTGACGATGTATTAAGTAAACCGAATGAGTGGGGTTTTTGGGTTAAGATAATTTGTGTTTGCATGCATGGTCATGACATTGGTGAAAAAGTACCACCGATCAGTATTTCCCCAGAGTTCATTCTAGACTTAAATACAGAGACCAAGGAAGAAGTAGATCGTGTACGTCGTTCACTTTCTACTGCTAGTGATCACACGATGAAAACTAGATATATTAAAGGGTATTCGAAGAGATTAATTCGTGCATTATACTCTTTGGTTTTAACAGATACAGGTGTATGGCAAGATGACATTATTGAGATGAAGAATGCCATAATAAACTATTGCGAGATTGACTCCGCTTTAGTTGAGTATCTGTATGCTTGTTACTTGGATAGTGATGTACTTGTTGAAGAGTTTCTGGGAATTGCAGATGAAGTATATAGCTATTTTGAGAACGCCTTAAATACAATGGCTGCTTCCAGAACTTCCCTCGGCTAACACCATATTAACGCTCGGGGCCACTCTGTAGAAGCGAGTGACCCCATCCAGCCCCCTAAGCCCGTCTGGACGTCACTGCATGAGGTGTTCGGCAAGCCTCACAACTATAAGCAGCGACTCTAAGGGGCCAGGACGTCGTGAATACAAGAACATTAGTCGGAAACTCTCAAAACATTAGCAACAATTATGATCATACCTCTAAATATTAAATAGAACATAAGGAATATAAAAACATGAAAAGGTTCTCTGTTCAGAAGTCAGAATGGTCTGATAAACGTGAAGAAGACTATAAAAAAGAATGTTTTAATATCGTGTATGAATTTGGTCATAAATTGAATGTTGAGGATGACCGAGTGTTTTTAATGATGAGTGAAATGAATATTGAAATATTGAAACCATTAAAGTTCGGTTCATTTTGGTATGAAACATGGCTAGAGATCAGAAAAATTTATAAAATAGATTAGTGTAATAATGATTGAACGAGAAGAAAATGAAACGATAATTTAAATAACGAAAAAATTTATAACGACCATGTATTAGGTAGTAATTCATAGAAGTGAGAGCATCGCCTAACATAGTATCTACGCTTCGGGCCCTCGGTTCGCAAGATGAGGGTAGCAGAGAGGTTTATTCAGCCCACAACCTTGTGAGGCTAAGTCCGACGGACCCGCGCTGACGCTCCTTTAAGCCTCTCGTGTTCGTGGATACAATAACGTCAGGCGAAATCATTATAAAGAAGGAAACCATTATATGAACATTAGGGGAATTATCCTTGAAGGGTTTTCAAACACGGGTAAAACATCGCTTCTTAAAGCGATAAAACAATATCAAGCGATTGACGAATCAGCCGAGTTGAGCATCGTTATACTTGGTGAACATTATTCTCAGATTCTGAATAATGTTCATGGGGAGTTTGTTCGATTATCAAGAGATCAACATCTTGAACTATTAAGAGATAGAGTTGATATGCTAAAGAATTTAAATGATTGGGCGATTAATTTAGGACCATGGAAAAGAAAATCTAGAGGACTCTTTTTTGTATTAGAGAGGTTCCATTTAAATCATCGAGTCGCATTCTCGGATTCAGAAGATACAGAAATAACTAGTATTGAGAACGATTTAAATAAAATAGGAGCTAAATGTATCTTGTTAACTATATCTAATGATATTGTTGAAGAAAGAATAATGAGCAGAAATCCAAATAACTGGATTAACAAATCAAGAGAAGATATTGATGTGGCGTGCAAAGAATTAATCGAAACCCAAAATAGACTCAGAATTCAATCGTCCAAATCAAAGGTACCAACAATTGAAATAAACACTGATAATAAAGAATGGGATAAGTATGCAAGATTAATCATGGAAGATAATGACTTCGCCTAACATAATATTCACGCTTCGGGGAATTCGCCCCTCGGACTGGCCGGAGTAAGAAGAGGATTCGGGGAGGCAAATGACATTAGCAGGGAAACGATTTCAGCTGGCGCATACGACTAAGTCGTGATTGCCTGAACGTTATCTGAAAGATACGCTTATAAGTGAGGGTGATTCGTTTGAAGCAAGGACAGATTGTGTTCTTGAACGGAACTTCAAGTGCAGGAAAGACTAGTATTTCTATGGAATTGATCAATCAGGAAGAGATTCTTTATCATTTATCCATAGATGATTTTTTTCATAATTTCAATGATCTTATTAATAACAAATTTCCAGATTTAAAACCAGTAAAAGCATTGGATGATGTAGTTATCGGACAAATAATGTTTGAACCTATAATCTCCCCACAATTAAACTGTTTTTAGAATATGGTCTGAATGTAATCGTCGATACCGTAATCGAAAATGACAAGTGGTTTAATGATTATCTTGATGTACTTTTTGATTATCCTACATTATTCGTAGGTGTAATCTGCTCGAGAGAAGAACTCACAAGAAGAGAGCAAATCAGAGGAGATCGAATGATTGGACTAGCAAATTCCCAGTTCGACAAAGTATATTGCTTTAATGAATATGACCTTGAAGTAAATACTGAAGAGTTGAATCCAACAGAATGTGCCGAAAAGATATTGAATTTTATTAAGTCCGATCAGGATTACTCGGCATTTAAGAAATTAAGTAAAAGAAATGTTAGTAGTTCATAAAAGGCATACCCATCAGATAACACCATATTCACGCTGTGGGGCTATCGCCCCTGGGTTGTCAGATGAATAATTATGTAAGAAGTTCAGACAACAAACGTGCCAACCTAAGATAAGAGTTATCTAAGTCTGGGCCGTTTCGTCAATACAAGAACGTTATGCGCCATTTCCGGTAAATATTAAAGAAATATTTAAGGAGATCATTTATGAAAGGTAAGATACTCATTTTATTTTTTATTACGATAGTGTTTTCATCTTGTCAAAATAGTAGTCAATCGACTACCTTGAACAGCGAAACTAAATCAATAATGAATTCTGAACTGCCATCTGATGTAGTGAGTACAGGTAATGGAACAGAATCGAAAGAAATAACCGAAGGTCGATCAGATCCTTCTAACTATGAAGTGTTAACCATGAGCATTGGGAACCTTGATTTGAAAGGAGAATTTTATGATGAAATGCTTCGTAATCCTATAGATCATGATTATGAGGTGGAATTTAATGAATTTCAAAATTCCAAAGAGATTATTACAACATTAGAATGGGGGGCGTTGGAAAGCAAATATACAGAGATTTGGGATAATGAGTTAAATCATATATATAAAAAGCTTCTTTCTAAGTTGGATAGAGAACCAAGAGAAGCACTAATTGAATCGCAGAAAGAATGGTTACAGTATCACTTAAGGGAAACAAAATTTGTAGAGAAGTCATTTATTAATAATGGTTACCTTGGATCACAAGGATCGGTAAGCCTAGGCAGGGTTATAAAGGAGAGAATTAGGGAAAGAACAATGCAATTATTTGAATATCAATATTTGCTAGATGGTGAAGTTGAGTTTTTATACCAAAGCAAAAAATAGAGTTGGAATCTTGATCGAAGGTTTTTAGCATTACAGACCTTATATAAATAAAAAATAATCAACAAAACATATAAAAGCGTTATAAAATGAGTTATACTGAGGTAAGAATAAGTAAGGAGCCGTGCTGGAACACGACTCCAAAGCACAATAACTGCATAAAGAGCAGTCGGCCACAGGAGTTAGGTCGAGAAATAGACCGTTACCTTAGCGAGGGCGGTCTATTTCTTTTTCATGTAGGTGAGCAATGCCAGAATGAACATGCCGAACATGAACATTAAGGAAAGTGCATCTTTGACCTCCATGGGCATCACCTCCCTTCTGGGAGATTAGCCGACCGCCCTTAAAGCCGTATATTGTACTAGAAAATTATAACATATAAGATCTGATGAAATACCATTAAAATACTATAAATAACTAGAATGAATACATAAGAAACAATATATATCTGTAAAACATTTATGAGAATGTAATTACAGATAAGGCAGTAACATCACTAAACCATGCATCTAAGCTTCGCCCCTTGGTTTTTTCATAAGCAAGCACGCTCATAGGCGAAAATTCAGACAACACACGACCCAGCCTAAGATAAGAGCTATCTAAGGCTGGGTCGCGTCATAGTTGTGGGAAACGTTATGTGAAATCAGCCTAAATACAGAGGAGAATGTGAATGATAATTCGTGAAGCTGGATCCAATGACGCCGAAGCTATTGAAGGACTATATAAAGAGTTGCTTCCAAACAACACAAAAATAAAAGTGTTGGAAGATAGAATAGAAGAAATTAAACAAGATCCTAATAGTTTCTTGTTCATTTGCGAAGTAGACCAAGAGATCGTTGCAACTGCACATCTGCATCTATGTTTAGATGCGTTGATAGAGTCACAACCTTTTGGGGTTGTAGAACGTGTAATTGTATCTGGAAACAGACAAGGTCAAGGTTATGGATCGCTCATTATGAAGCATATTGAAGAGCTGTGTATTTCAAGGGGTTGTGTTAAGGTCTTTTTAACCAGCGGAGCTTCGAGGAAGCAAGCACACGAGTTCTATACAAAGTTAGGTTATGACGGTGATTCGAGTAAAGCCTTTAAGAAGTACTTATAATTTTTGAAAGTTATTCTAAGATGAGGTAGACATCACATAACACCATATTCCCGCAGCGGGCGTTCGCCCCTTGGTCCGCGAAGAGCGAAGGGATTTCACTGCTGAGCGAATTCAGAGGTACAGGGAAGCGTTGGCGGACAACCCTGCGAACCTAACCGCGCCGCGACCGGCCCTTCGGGCCTTAAGGTTCTCGGGTTCGCGAATACATATACGATATCTGAAAGCTAGGCACTAATATTTTATCTGGTGGTGACTGCAATGATGCAAATTGAAGATCATTTTCAAGAGTTCCCTGTTCTTAGCGCTACTGGCCATAAGGTTCTGGTTGTTGTGAACGCAAGAACGTTATATGAACCGCCGAAACCTGATAAAAACCAAAGAGTGAGGGAATCATCATGCCCAATGTGTCTGTCAGATACATTCATAGGAATGAATTAGATCAACTACTTTTGCTATATAAGCATTTAAATGCAGATGATCCAGAACTGAATATATACGAAATACAAGATCATTGGCGAGAGATAATGAATGACAAGCTGATGAAGATTATTGTTGTAGAGCATGAGGGGAAGCTTGTCTCTTCATGCGTTTTAGTTCTTATTAGGAATTTAACTAGGGGCGCAAGACCATATGGCTTGATTGAGAATGTTGTTACACATTCTGATTATAGAAAGAACGGTTACGGGAAATTAGTACTTCAAAAAGCAGTCGAAACCGCTAGGGAGAATGATTGTTACAAAGTGATGTTAATGACAAGCTCTAGAATGGAAGGAACCCATAGCTTTTATGAGAGCTGCGGATTCACTAAAGGGGATAAGACAGGATTTATAATTAAGATGTAATGAGGGGAATTCGAAGATGCGCCTGCATCATTTATCATCAAATCCACGCTTCGGAGCCTGACGGCTCCTCGGTCTGCGGGATGAGATTGGCAGGGCAGAGAATTCGGCGGACCCATCTGCGAGGCTAACTGCGCTCCGCTCAGCCGGTTTGGTTGGAGGCTACGCCTCTCCAGATGCGCACTCTAAGCCTCTCGACGTCGTGAATACAAGAACGTTATACGACAGAACAGAGAGATGACAATAGTTAGATTAATAGTAAAAGATGCACTAACCAGAACAACAGAGCGAAAGGACGCTATCCCGTATGAAATTTTCAACGAACGAGCATTCGATTCACGACATTCGACTTGCCCGCTATGCCGCCGTGTCCACTGCCTTATGTCTGGTAAGTGATGAACAGCTTAGCAAGCGAGTGGAAAAAGCTACGGTTCTAAATACTGGTATTGGCGGTACAACGGCTTTCTTACAAATTGATGATACACCCGTGTTCGTGAAAATGGTTCCGCTTACGGAACTTGAAAGCCACTACGAAAATTATATGTCTACCAGAAACGCGTTCAATCTTCCACCGTATTGCCACTATGGGATAGGTTCACCAGGTGCTGGAGTGTGGCGTGAGGTCGCTGCCCATACCATGACCACCAACTGGGTTCTGGCGAGACAGTGTGAGAACTTTCCCCTAATGTATCACTGGCGGGTGTTAAAAAGCCCAGAACGGCGTAATCCAATCTCTGAGGAACTGAGCGATGTTTCCAAAATGGTTGAGTTTTGGGGTACTTCAAAAATACGGGATCGTATTGAGGCCCTTGAGCAATCCAACTACAATGTTGTACTGTTCTGTGAGTACGTACCTTACAACCTGCATAACTGGCTTACCGAACAGGTCGCTATTGGTGAGAATGCAGCCAATTCAGCGTTTGCCATGTTGGACTCAAACTTGTTGTCAACGGTCTCCTTTATGAATGCGAACGGATTACTACATTTCGACGTTCACTTTAACAATGTTTTAACCGACGGACACCGTGTGTATATTTCGGACTTCGGACTTGCAACGTCTTCTCGATTTGAACTGTCAGATTCCGAATTGGAGTTTCTTGAATTGAACAAGACTCATGATGGATGTTATGTGGCAAAACAAATAGTGAACTGGCTTGTAGCAGCATTGACTGGTAGGATGAACCGTTCTGAACGAATCGAATTCATACGTCGTTGTGCTGAGGGTAAGGAATTCCTAGAAGTGATGGATTCGGCAGCGGAGATTATAATGCGGTACGCTCCAATAGCTGTAGTGATCAATGATTTCTACACCAATCTCGTTTCGAAGAACAGAAATACATCGTTTCCCGTTGAGGAGATTGAACGGGTCTGTATGAAAACTGGGTTCCAGCTGCCCTTCTCGAATCCCAGGCTGGTCTAGTCTACTTTAGATTTCCAAATGTTATATCATGATTGGAGCTGAATTTTTGATGTTGCCTTCCCTAGAATAAGAGCTATCTAAGGGAGATGGACGTCGTAATACAGGAACGTAGGTGAAATCATCCAAGAACTTAAAAACATTTAGAGTTAGGAGATTCTATGAAGCGAACAATTATGATTAGCGATATTCATGGATGTATCGATCAATTAAATCAGATGTTGCATTGTATCAAATTTAATTCGATTGATGATCAGTTGATTTTGCTTGGTGATTATGTAGATAGGGGGCCTAATAGTAAAGCAGTAGTTGATAAAGTAATCGAATTAGTAAGCATGCATAATGCCATTGCTTTACGAGGCAATCATGACCAACGATTGGTTGATTTAATAAATAATGATAGCGCATTGATTCGATCTAAATTTATTGAACATGGGGGAATACAAACCCTCCAAAGTTATTGTGATATTAATAACATGAATAACGAAATCTCTGATGAGATATTGAACCAGGCGAAGGATACAATTAAGACTTTTTTTGGTCACCACATAGACTTTTTAAGTGAATTACCTTTATTTCACGAAGATCATGATCACATATATGTTCATGCGGGATTGAATCCCAATTTTATAGATTGGAAGAACCAGCCAGAATATGATTTTATGTATATTAAGGATGAATTCATTCAACACGCTTTTGAGGATCTAAACAAAAGAGTTATTTTTGGACATACAAGAACTATTGATATCCATGGCACATCAGATATTTGGTTTAGTAAAGACAAGATAGGAATTGATGGCGGATGTGCATATGGATTGCAGTTGAATTGTTTAATTTTTCAAGAAGGATCGTATATAGCGGAACAGATAAAGAACTTTTGAATGTTAATCCAGGAAGCGGGGGACATCACCTAACATCATATCCACGCATCGAGCCTGACAGCTCCTCGGTCCGCGAGAAGCGATTGGCAGGGAAGCAAATTCAGCGGACACATCCGCACCGACTAACCGCATCGCGGCCGCTCCCGTTGGTCGGTTGGACAACGTGGATAAGGGAACGTTCAGGGAGGGTTATATGAAGACCATTATTTATATGGTTAGGCATGCCGAGTCACCATATACTGAAGGAAATGAAAGAACCAGGGGGCTTACCCTAGAGGGAAAGATGAACGCAGAAAAAATAACAGAAATATTAAAGGATGAAGGAATAAACATTATTACATCAAGTCCTTATGCTCGAGCAATTCTAACATTGGAGGGGTTGGCCAAAGAGTTAAAATTAGATATTCAGATATTTGAGGATCTTAGGGAAAGGCACTTTTCAGACTATGTTATTACTAATGAAGAATTTATGCCCGCAATGAAGAAGATGTTTGATGACCCTTCCTATGCATTGCCAGGAGGAGAGTCTAATACTGTTTGCCAGAATCGATCAGTTGTAGTGTTGAAAAATATCTTAGAAGAACACAAGGGAAAGAAAATTGCTATTGGAACACACGGGAATGTAATGACATTGATGATGAATCATTTTAATCCGAATTACGGATTGGATTTCATGAATCAAACAAAGAAACCAGACATCTATAAATTAAAATTTAAAGACCTGGTATTAGAAGAAGTAACAAGACTTTGGAAAGAATAGATTAATTTATGAATGGATCGAATAGAACTTTGGGCATCGCGTAACACCGTATTCACGGTGGTGCACCCTTGCGGCTCCTTAATCTGCCCGAGGCATTTCGGAGAAGTTAAGTCAGGCAGATAACCCTGCGAGGCTATGTTCGTTGAACCGGTCGTTGTTCCCCATAAGCCTCTCGGTCGTAGATACATTAACGTTATATGACATACCCGAAAACCAAATTTCACTTTTTCCTATAAATAAATT
>NZ_JAVFHM010000055.1:0-2595 GCF_041954005.1 Priestia sp. BR_2
TTACTATACACCAATTGGAAATATTATCAATACCTCTGCTGCCGAGAACATGAATTATGTTAAATAAAAATGAATAACATATAAAGTTTAAAAACAGAAAAAACAACTGGGTCCGTTCAGTTGTTTTTTCTGTTTCATGAATGATAATCAATGTTTGGTCGACTTTGCAGAACGTCTTGAGTAGTTTGCTCCAAGTATTAAATCCTATGCATTTTAATCCTTTGGGGAACAAGAAATATCTCTGTATATAACTTCTACTGAAAACCAAGAAGCAGATAAAAATAGTGAAGGGAATGCTTCAGATGGAAAAGTATCAGGTCAAGGCACATCTTTACAAGATGAAATGAAAGCAACAGGTGTTTCTACCGATAGCCAAGGATCAACTTCTTCTGTAGAAGGTGGAAGTGCTTCTCTCCATGATGAAATACAAGCTTTTGGTCAAAGTGGAAGGAAAAATGGAAGCAGCTCTTCTGTAGGAAAGGCAAGTGCTCCTCTTCATGAGGAAATCCAAACTTCCGGTTATGGTGGGAGTACAAGTGAAAGTAGCTCTTCTGTAAAGTGTAAGTTACTCTACACCAACAAGAGAACCTTCTGCTTCCATGCCGACAGGGATGGATCAAGCACAATTGGCGGCTACACAGGAACCTCCCCAAGTAAAACAACCAATTGAAAAAGACACGGTACCTCCTTCTACAGAAGATATTCTAATGCCGCATCAACACCGAACAGAAACACGCAATATTGCACAAGTGGTACGGGATAACGTTAAAGAGAGTGTAGGAAAGGTAAAAGAACCTATTGATCATTCACAAACGATCCCTAAAACAAAACGCTCTTATCAAATTGGACGAAATACAGGGCGAGATTTACGAAACCTTGGATCAAAGAAGCGAAATAAACCAGAAGAGAAGTAACAAGCGATACTTCTTTTTTTTATGGAAAGGAGAAGAGTTATGGCAAACTATAACATTCCGAAAGAAATCTCGACGGAATTAAAGATTAATAAATCTCTTTATCTCTTTGATTTGTTGTTCATTATTGGCTTACTTATGGTCACGATGATGTTACGCTTTTTTAATCATCCTACACTTCAAATTCCCTTTTATATCTTCATGAGCATATTTGGGATGCTGATAATCATTAGACCAAGTACGAACCCTAAAAAACGAATGTATGAGGCGCTGTTACTTACATTGGTAAGGAAAAAGAGCACATATTGTGCTATTGACCGAGATGAATAATAAGAGGTTATTCATATTATAGATAGAAAAATAAAGGCATCAGTGTTTGGAAAGGAGATCACATGTTAAGAAAAAAACTTATTTATGAACTAGCTAATGAAGTATTGGACTTAAAGATAAGACACCCCATACGAGTAGGAGTTAGTGGAATTACATCCTCAGGAAAGACAACACTTGCTAATGAACTCACTGAGGAACTTCAAAATAGGGGAAAGAATATGATTAGAACAAGTATAGATCATTTTCATAACTCGAGATCTATTCGTTACCGTCAGGGAAAAGAGTCAGCTCTTGGCTATTACCAAGATGCCCATGATTATGAATCATTTAAGCATAAGCTTTTAATTCCTTTAGGACCTAAGGGTAACTGTTATTATCAAGCAGCTTCTTTAGATTTAGCGACAGATCAATATGTTAAACCCAATATTCAACTAGCAACTAAGGACATGATTTTAATCGTAGATGGAACTTTTCTATTTAAAAAGCAATTATGCAACCTATATGATTTTAAAATATTCGTTAGTACTGACTTTGAATTAGCTAGGAAAAGGGGGGCCAAAAGAGAAGAGCAAACCTTTGGAAGCTATGAAAAAGCCGAGAAAATGTTTATTAAAAGGTATCATGCAGCGTCAAAAATCTATTTAGATGAACATCAACCACAATTAAGCGCAGATGTAGTGATTAACAATAATGATTTAAATGATCCATATTTTATTTAAATCCTTAATTTATTTAATTAAGAGCATGTTTTCGTTTATATTTTTCGAAACGTGCTCTTTCTTTTTGATTATTTGTAAGTGGTACTAATATTTTGAGTAGAGATTATTTAAAAGTTACAAGGAGGGTATGATAGATGGCATTATTTGATGAAAGAATCCTAGAAAAAGAGAAACCTATTTTGAAGAAAAAAAAGACAAATAAATCCCTTCTCTTTGATGAAAATGAAAGAAGGCTATGAGGACTATGAACAAAAACAGCAACAGGAATCGACACAAAATGTAGATAGCATTTTAGAACGTGTCACAGCTGAAGAAAAATATTATTTAACTAAAACACAAGCCATTAAAAATGGATGGATAACGAAAGAAGAAGTCGTCAAACTTGAACATCAGATCGATTCGAATATTGCTAAAAACGAAAAGGGGATCACCAATGGTCAAGTTCAAGAACAATCTCTTACTTTTCAAGCCCGTTTTGAAGTCGGTAATCAAATGTACCCTCAAAAACGTACAGGCATCGTCAAGAAGAAAAAAGAAAAACAAGGAAATCGAAAGGTAAAGTATAGCAAGAATATTTGAAGGCACATCAGATAAATATTGTGTAAACAAAGAATAGTAAAAAGACGATGCCAATC
>NZ_JAVFHM010000056.1:0-34092 GCF_041954005.1 Priestia sp. BR_2
ACATCGAACCGAGCACGGGATCGTTTGCGACCTTTGGCCATAAGTACATTCATCCCTTGGCGGGCTATGTGACGGCCTGGAGCAACTGGTTCCAATGGGTGATCGTCGGGATGGCGGAAATCATTGCCGTTGGAACGTACATGAAGTACTGGTTTCCGGATTTGCCCGCTTGGATACCGGGGCTCGTCGCCATGGCGATTCTCGGTGCAGCCAACCTGTTCTCCGTGAAATCGTTTGGTGAATTCGAGTTTTGGTTTGCCATGATTAAAATCGTAACCATCGTCTTGATGATTGTTGCCGGGCTCGGTCTGATTTTGTTCGGATTAGGCAATGGCGGAAATGCGATCGGATTTTCTAACTTGTGGCAGCATGGAGGCTTTTTTACCGGCGGATGGTCAGGCTTTTTCTTTGCTCTCTCGTTAGTGATCGGAGCCTATCAAGGCGTCGAGCTGATAGGGATTACGGCAGGTGAGGCCAAAAACCCGCAAAAAACGTTAATGAGCGCGACGCAAAGCATTATCTGGCGCATTTTGATCTTCTATATCGGCGCGATTTTTGTGATTGTTACGGTCTACCCGTGGAATCAGCTGCAAGCCCTCGGCAGTCCGTTCGTTGCCACGTTTGCGAAAGTCGGCATTACTGCGGCAGCCGGAATCATCAACTTTGTTGTCATCACCGCCGCCATGTCGGGCTGCAACAGCGGGATATTTAGCGCAGGACGCATGCTTTATACGTTAGGAGTCAATGGACAGGCACCGAAAATATTTACGAAACTGTCCCGTAACGGCGTGCCTCTGCTGGGAACGATCGGCGTACTCGCGGGGTTGGGCCTTGGGGTGTTTTTAAGTTATATCGCACCGGAAAATCTGTTTGTGCATGTGTACAGCGCCAGCGTGCTTCCCGGTATGGTGCCGTGGTTCGTCATTTTGATCAGTCAAATCAATTTCCGAAGAACCAAGGGGAGTGCCTTGGATGATCATCCGTTCAAAATGCCTTTCGCCCCGGTGACCAACTATGTGACGATTGCTTTTTTGCTTATGGTGCTGGTCGGTATGTGGATTAACGATGAAACTCGGATTTCCTTGATTACAGGCATTGTTTTCTTGGGTATTGTCGTGATCAGTTATTATGCTTCCGGGGTTAACAAGGCACAAAATAACCGTGAGTAAGCAGCAAATAAAAACATATGAAAGCAAATGAATTGGCAAATCATCCATGGATGAAATCAATAAACATCCCATTCTCACCAAAGTGGAAATGGGATGTTTTCATTTTGAGGTACGAGCTCGGGTGATATTATGTAGGATTCAAACAGGATAACCAATCTAAACGTCGAAATTGAAAAGGTAAATGTTTGTCTCTCGGTATCGGACCTCATGGATAGGAACACGACGCTGAACAACTCATGATTGATATAAAACGAAGGAGGGATTCTATATGCCATATGGACCTGACCCTAACGCAATCTACCCGAATGAGGCGATTAAAAGTATTTGCTATATTAAAAACGTTGTGACACGCCCTAATATTATTGTCGGTGACTATACCTATTATGACGATCTAAACGGTGCCGAAAAATTCGAAGAGCATGTCACGCACCACTATGAATTTATTGGAGACAAGCTGATTATCGGGAAGTTTTGCGCTATTGCAAAGGGGATTGAATTTGTCATGAATGGCGCCAACCACAGAATGCGCAGTGTTACTACCTATCCATTCAACATCATGGGCAACGGTTGGGAGAAATCGACTCCGGCATTGGCCGACTTACCCCTTAAAGGCGACACCGTCATTGGCAACGATGTGTGGATTGGTCAAAACGTGACCGTAATGCCCGGTGTCCACATCGGCGACGGAGCTATCATAGCGGCCAATTCGGTTGTTGTAAAAGATGTCCCCCCTTATCATATTGCAGGCGGGAACCCTTGCAGGGTTATTAAGAAAAGATTTGATGACGAACTCATCGACCATCTCCTTGCCATCCAATGGTGGGATTGGCCTGCTCGGAAAATTTTTGACCATCTTGAAACGTTATGCAGCGGAGATCTGACTAAAATCAAGGAAATATAAATTGCTCATTATAGCATCTCATGGGTGAATCTACTTATTGAGCGGCAATTCCCTGAGAAATTTTAACGACTATGCGAGTGTCGGAATCGCGTTATGAAGAACATACCTTTACAATAGCCGCAGCATTGCGGCTTTTTGTAATTTAACGGTGTTTCAAGACGCGCATCGATTGAGATGAAGAGTGTTCAAGGGATACCGCTGTTCAGCATTTCCTCAACGGCCAGAACAATGCCTCCAGACGTCGGGTATAGGTCGCGACTGCAGGCGGGCCCTGGAGTTCAAATCCATGATAATGGGTTAATTGGTTTGTCGTCAGCTGTAATTGAACCTCCTGCAGCGGCCAGGGAAAATGATGGATATCCCCGGTTAGGATTTTTCCCTTTGATGTCGTCGTAAACAAACAGTATCGCTCCGTGAGCCAATGAACCAGCGATCCTGGTTCAGCATGATATAGGGTGTTGTTCACTGGTTTGTACGAGCCGATAAACACCGGATCCTCCGCTTGGGGTAGACTCCGCATGCTTGTATAGTGCAGGTAAGAATCGTGGTCCCGTCTTATGGACATGCGGGCATGGTGGTACGGTAAGTGCGCGAATGTACGGGCGCCCTTGACAGCCAAACTGTTAGAGGCCTCAAGGTTGAAAAAATAAATGCCGGGTTTGCCTTTTCTCGAGACGTAGGTTCGAACGTTGAGCTCAAGAAAATCCTGAACGAAAGGGATGGGAGGCAGGCCGCGCAAACGCAAAGGACTCAGCCGAAAAGGAATCACGGTCAGCCAGGCGCTGCCGTTATGCTTTTCGAGCTCCAATCCGTCGGGAATAAGGGGTCTCAGAACGTTCTCGCTCACAGGCCAATGCGCGCATAATACATCGTTCCATCCTTGCTTCATGAGCCATGGGCCATGGGGAAGTGGAAAGGGGCGGTGATCTGTATTGGATAAAATGACCTCGTTTTTCATCGGTAACTCCCCTCCAGAGCTGTACTATGGATTTTCGCCGAATGTCATCATTATTAACCATGAAATTTTGGATCAAACCGGAAAGGAATAGCCGCATTTTGACTAGATCATCTCCGTTGTGCGGTGCGTATAAGCCGCTTCTGCTTTCCGCAAGCGGGAACCCAAAACATTATCGTATACATCCCTCGCCCAACGGGTAATAACTAACAGCACAGCAAAAACGTGACGATCAGTGAGAAAGGGGCTTGAAACGAATGAAACGCAAACTGTTAATAACCGGAGCGGCGGGCACCATAGGGAACGTAATTTACAAGGGGCTGCAAAAAGACGGCCGGTATGACATCATCGGTGCGGATATACAGGCGGACGATACGCAGGGCATCGTGCAGATGGACATCGTGGACGAAACGCGCCTGGCAGAGCTTACGCAAGGAGTCGATACGGTGCTCCATTTTGCCTGGATTAAGGACAACGGGGATTTTCTTGGTAAGGTATTGGAGGGAAATGTGAGCGGTGCCTACAAGCTGTTTGAGGCAGCAGCACAGAATGGCGTGCGGCGAATGATATTTGCCAGCTCCAATCATGCGACCGGTTATTACAAGGTTTACGAAAAGGTAGAGCCTGACGATCCGTATCGTCCGGATAGCTTCTACGGACTCAGCAAATGTTATATCGAACTGCTGGGCCGGCTTTATTCAGATCAGGGCAAGATCTCTTCGATTAATATTCGAATCGGCAACTTCCCTGGAGACGATCGACCTCATTCAGAGCGTGCGGGACATATCTGGATATCGGAACGCGATATGCTTCAGCTGATCGTTTGCTGCATTGAAGCAGATGACACACTAACGTATTTGAATTTGTACGGAACCTCCGCCAATACGGATAACTACTATAACATCGATTATCTGGAAGAATTAATCGGATACAAACCTCAGGACGACGCAGCCAAGCTGCTTGAGTTAGCCAAGGCGGCGGGAAGCAAAGTACGCCAGGATGAGACGGACTACCAGGGAGGCCAACAACAATGACAGCTTCATAGATGCACCCGTACCCTGGAGTTCAGCACCGATTAAAGATCGGTTATTCTGAAGGAGATTACCAGACATACAGCAGCCAACAGCCAAAAGGATACGCTGAAGATAAGACGTATGTCTTCTGAAAGTCGCGTGAATATTGCGGCTTTTTTTATTTTCAGCATGATGTTCGTGTCATTGGAGTGCATTACGTGATCAGCCGCCCCGGCCGCACGTACGCCGATTAAAGGCTTCTTTCCAACAAGGTCCCCACTTGTTTGGCCATGACTTGCGGCGAGATCCACCATTCAATAATCCCAACATAAGCCGTCCCGGCATATTGCAGCATCACATCTTCATGCAATTCCGCATTTTTTCCGCTTTCTTTGTCAATCTCGCCTTTGAATCCTTCGTTGAAGGACGTAAGGCAGCTGATGCAGCTGCCTTTCTTCATTACGATGTGTTGAACTTGTGGCATTATGGGTTGTTAGCCATCGATTGGCTATTCTTGGCGTAATGCGCATAGACGCTATAATAGCAAGCCACATGCACGAAATTGACGAGCGACCATACAACGAGCCAGATGATCGGTGACGATAGGGTAGTCCAAAGACCGGACCATGGCAGCACGCGCCCTCCGCCGATAAACGTCAGCAATGGGGGGAGAGACAAGAGGATGAGGACCGGAATCAGCCTAATGACCGATACGAGAATGAACATGCCGATCGTAAGGCGTTTTTTCTTCCGACGAATACGAATAGAAGCATAGCCGCCCCATACAAGCGTTGCGAGAATCAACGCCACCATGATCATAGACATGTTTCGATCGTTAAGAAAAGAGATGTTGGGCTGTTCTCCCCTCATCATAGCCGCGACCCCATCGATGATTCCCGAGTAATCCACAAATGCGTTCAATCCCGAATTAAACATCACCGCGATCCCCATTTGCTCGTCCAAAAAAACCGTTTCTTCCGACTTGTACGTCCAGAAAATACCGCTGTGGGAGATCGTTCGGCCTCCCGATGGATCATGGTCTGCGAGCCAACCCATGCCGTACGGCGAAGCTTCTCCGGCTGAATGAAATTGCTTCATCAGCGCCGGGGGAAGAAGGTCGCCGCTATATTGGGCAATCATCCACCTGGACATGTCTTCCGCGGTTGAAACGATCCCTGCGGGACCGTCAATAAACCACAGAGGCTCTGAGCGACTCACGGAGCGGCCCAGAATCGAGTAATGACCCGGCGGGATCGCTTCATTCCCATTGATTTGATGCGTCGTGCTGACGCTGTACGTATGGTTCATACCCAGGGGTTTAAAAATATGACAATTCAGGTAATCCGAAAACCGCTCTCCACTGATGCTTTCCACGAGGTTCGCCAACAGCACGTAATTGGGATTGTGGTAGCTGTAAGTTGTTCCAGGTTTATGGGCGAGTTCAACCTCATTTAATAACCGGTTCGCCTCGTGCAGTGCTTGGAATTGCGGAGTCCTCGTCATATCGGGATTGGAGCCATCCGTCAGGCCGCTGGTCTGATTCAATAAATGCCGGACCGTTATGTCATGAACTCGAGGATCCTGAGGAGCCAGTTCGGGAAAATAGGAAACGTAAGCCTCTTCCAGATCAATCCGGCCTTTATCCACCAACTGCAGAACGGCTAATGCGGTAAAGGACTTGCTAAGCGAAGCAATGGGTAGAGGGGTTTCGTCCGTTATGCTTTGGTTTTCACCAAACGTACCATAACCTTTGGCATAGAAGGTTTTATCGTTTAAGGAGATCGACAAGGACGCACCTTCGATATGGTTGGCCTTCATGCTCCGGCTCATGTATTCGTCAATGTCCCGCCAAAGTTCCGTGCGGTCCCCGTCCTCCAATGCAGATACGGACTCCGCCATCACGGTCCAAGTTAGCAGCAGGCAGGTAATTACGGTAAACATTCTTTGTATTGTTTTCGGCATCATAGCACTCCTTCAATCAAGATAAGGATATGCTATCGGATAATTTTCAACTATTTATCAACTACGATCCAAAACTTGCGGTTACGCACCCGCCGCCTTGAGGTCCGTTTTCGACCTGCAAGCTCCCGCCATGTATTTCGCAAAGCACCTTGCAAACATACAGTCCTAGCCCACGATGTTCGGTTGCATCCCACATATCCCCGCGGTAAAAGGGAAGAGCAGCCTTGTTTAGGGCTTCGTACGAGAAACCGGGTCCGTCGTCCGTGACGGCAATATCCATAGAGGCTTCCCGAATGATAAAACGAGCGTTCACCTGACTGGTTGCGTAACGCGCCGCATTGGCTACCAGGTTCTCGAATACCTGCATGACGACATGGGCATCCAGGCTGATTTCAGAATCAGCGTTATCAATGGAAGAGGCAAAGTTTATGCCGAATTGACTAGCTATTTGATTGGCACTGTCGTTCAACAAAGCCGTGAACGGGATGATATCCACGGGATCGCGATGCACCGGGGTATCCTCCAGCTTCTGAATCGAGCTCATGGCCTCCGCATAGTTCTCCAGGCGAACGATGTGAAGGTTCATGGTATGGATCAGGTCCAGAATCTTCTCTTCCGACAATTTCTTCTCGGGAACATAGGTGGCGAGAAACTCGGCGTACCCTTTCAGCACAGACAGCGGCGTCCTCAGATCATGGGCAAAAATTGCATTGAGCTGCTTGCGCTCCTCCACCGAACGCCAGAGCGCCTTTAAATTGATTTCCAATTGTGAGCGCATGTTTTCAAATACGGCGATGAGCTCGCCCATCTCGTCCCGGCTGTCATAGGAGATGCTGAAGCCTAGATCGTTGGCCGAGATCTTCTCGGATGCTTGCATCAGAATCGTCAGCGGTCGTTTTAGCTTCCATCGGTAAAATAGAACGGCCATGGCGACAATTCCCGCGGCTACCGTCAACAGCACCGCCGCGACGAGGGAGGGCAGCAACCAATCGGCCTCTCCAAAACGCTCCCGCAGGATCTCCGCCCAGGCAAATTCCAAAGTGATCATGGCCAGTACAGCAAAAAGCGTAAGAATGCATAACAGGATGAACGATTGCAGCAAATTAAGTCTTTCTAGCAGCAGCCTATTTACGAGTTTAGCCATTTGTATCCTACTCCCCACACCGTCTCGATTCGATCGCTGCAGCCGTATTCCTTGAATTTGTTGCGAATTCGCCGAATATGCTCCGCGATGACGCTGCTATCGCCTTCTTCGTCCAGGCCCCAAATTTTCTCGTAAATGCGCTCCTTCTCGAATACCATGCCGGGATTCATGGACAGCAATTCGATAATGTCGAACTCTTTTTTGGCCAGAGGTATTCGTTTATCCTGGAAATAGAGCTCCCGGGCCGTATAATTAATGACCAAATCATGGTTAAACCTCACCGAGGCTTTGGTTAGGACTCGCTGTTCCCTGCGCAAATGCGCTTCTACTCTGGCGCCAAGCTCGCGAATACTGAAAGGTTTCAGGATATAGTCATCACCTCCTGCCCGAAAGCCGGCTATTTTATCGGCATCTTCGATTCGAGCGGTCAGAAATAAGATGGGGCACGAGACAAAGCCTCTAATTCTTTCGCATACTTCAAGGCCGTTCTCCTCAGGCATGTTGATATCGAGCAATACGAGATCGGGTCCTAGTTCCACTTTTCGCATAGCTTCCCGGCTGTCCTTGGCCGTCATGACAAAATATCCATTGATTTCAAAGTAATCGGTCAGCAGCTTTCGAAGATCCGCCTCATCGTCCACGATTAGTATCTTATGCATACATGCTTCATCTCCAGTTCCATATGTTTGATTTCAGCATATCAAAGAAATTTTCGCATACCAATCGGATTTTAATTGAACGGCATGGAAAGTCTAAGGCAGTGTAGACGAGGTTCACCAATCGTGGTATGAATAGTATTGGCTGAGTCGGTGGCGCTTCGACACCACCACCGTTAGAGAAGGGCTGGTTAACGAAAGTAATTGGAGATACAAGTTATTTTATTTTGGAGGATCAATAATGAATCAACGTTTTCGGATCACGAGATCCATGCTACCCGACGCTGGCGATCAGGAGATTTCATTGGAAGAATGCCAACAATATTTTTCAACCAAAGCTGATTTTATTTATCAGACGGAGCTCACTGTGAGAGGGGAAGAGAGCACCATGTCGGTAGAAGGCGATTTCTTTATGTGGAAACATGGGGAAGCCTTGATTCCATTCAGGCACTACATGGGAGAGCTGTATGTCGCCGTTTCCCATCAAGAGCTTGTGCCTCTCATGATCGAAATTGCAACTGATTTGCAGGCGGATATCGTAGAAGGGTAACCGAATGGATCCTGTAAGAGCTTCGTAAGAACATCCGTATTAGATATGTTAGGCTGTCGAGATAAACAGCGAAATGAGAAGCGCCGATGAGCTTGGTTAGAGGATCTTACCGAGTCCATCGGCGCTTTTTTTGCGAAGTCCATTTTAAATGGCGCAGGATGGTTTGGTGTAGGATGCCTGCGACTATCCGCGAATTATTGCCCCAATCCACCAAGTTGATGGCGGCCGTTAAAGCAAACGCAAGTGGGCATCGGCGATGCCCCAAACGGATAGGGAAGGGCTGAAAGAGAGGGTTGATATTAACCATGATGACCCCTCCTTCATGAATAGTATTTGTTTTTCGGTCAGAAAGTTATGCCAGAACATGTAAAGTAACGGCAACCCGATGATTTCTGACGGCCGGTCATTACAGGAGAATATAACCATATGATCGTTCCATTTGTTTGCCTTATCCTTGGTTGATGGTTATCCTGCAGGGCTTGGTGTTTGATCGAGACCTACGAGCGCTTAATTTTTGTTGTAAATGCAACAAAAATAGTGTACTATTCTCTTACTGCTTCATTTGAATAAATTCGAGAAGAGCGTGAGTTGCATATATGAAGGACGTACTACGTGAGATTGGTATGATCGCCAGGTCATTGGATTCGATAAGCAATATTGAGTTTAAGCAATACGACCTTACAAAAGGACAGTATTTGTACCTCGTGAGAATATGTGAACACCCAGGAATTATTCAAGAAAAATTATCTGAAATGATAAAGGTCGACCGAACAACAACGGCCCGGGCTATACAGAAGCTTGAGATGAATGGGTTTATTGATAAGAGAGAAGATCAATATAACAAAAAAATCAAAAAACTGTTTCCTACGGAGAAAGGGAGCCATGTGTATCCATTAATAAAAAGGGAGAACGATTATTCCAATTTGGTTGCACTATCCGGATTCTCTGCAAGCGAAGTAGAAGTCATGTTCGAGCTTCTCCAAAGAGTCCGACACAATGTGGAAAAAGACTGGGAGTTTGTTAAAAAGGGTAACAAGCGACACTATTGATGTATTCGAAGGAGGACGAAGCAAAGTGACCATAACTATAGAAAAGTGCACGATTAAAGATCTGGGCTTGCTTCAAGAAATAAGCATTAAAACATTTAACGAGACTTTTAAGGATCAAAATTCGCCTGAAAATATGAAAGCCTACTTAGATAAAGCTTTCCATTTGAATCAATTGGAAAAAGAATTATCGAATATCTTTTCGGAATTCTATTTTATTTATGCTGGTAGGGAAATTGCAGGATATTTAAAAATTAACACCCAGCATGCTCAGTCTGAAGCAATGGGCGATGATTGCCTAGAGATCGAGCGGATCTATATCAAGCAAAGCTTTCATAAACAGGGGCTTGGCAAATATCTAATGAATCAAGCCGTAGAGATCGCGTTGGAACGCAATCTAAGGAAGATCTGGCTAGGGGTTTGGGAAAAAAATGAGAATGCCATTACCTTTTATAATAAAATGGGGTTTGTTCAGACGGGGACCCATACTTTCTATATGGGGGATGAAGAGCAAATCGATCTTATCATGACCCACACACTTTCGGAAATCAGGCGGCGAGCGCTTTTACAATGAATAGCAACAATATGGCCGCAGGGTTTCCATTTCTGACCACACGTAAGACCCACATTACAAAAAAACAGCGAGGACCGCTCGAAGTGAGTGGTCGCGTTGTTTTTTTATTTTCACTCGTTATCTTCCGATTCCACGGTTATCATCATCATTTTCGATTCAATATCTGATTGGCATAGTGAGAGCTAGGCTCACAATATTATACGAATATTTTAGATATTTTTAATACTTTCCCCCTTTTTTCTTAAGCAATCTTATCTAATCTGAATGCATGGGGAAGCGCGACAGGAGTCAGCAGCATGGGAGACTTAAATTAACAGTGAAGGGATGGATCAAGATAATCATGAACAAATGGCTCCGTAAGGATGCTTCGGCGGCCATATTCTTTCTCGTGCCAAGCGGTATCGGATTTGCACTCTTTTACCTTATTCCATTTGCCATGGGTGTGTACTATTCCTTTATGAGCCAATCGGTAGACGGCCATTTTGCGGGTCTCGATAATTACGTGGAGCTGTTTGGGAGTGCTTCCTTCCGCAAGGCGGCATCCAACACGTTTTTTTTCAGCGCGGTCAGTGTTCCGCTTATGGTCATGCTGTCACTCGGGTTAGCGATCCTGCTCCATAAAAATACATATTTTCAAAAATGGCTTCGGACTGCTTACGTTATGCCGCTTGTTGTGCCCGTCGCCTCCATTATCATGATCTGGCAGATGCTATTTGACTGGAACGGCTCCCTGAACGCATGGCTGAACAGCTTTGGATATGGACGCGTGGACTGGATGAAGACGGAATCGGCACGTTTGGTCGTGATCATGGTGTATCTATGGAAGAACATCGGTTACAACGTCATTTTATTCTTGGCCGGGCTGCAGCAAATTCCGAAGGATTACTACGAAACGGCCCGGATTGAAGGGGCTGGCCGCGTGAGGCAATTCCGAAGCGTTACGCTGGTCTATCTGACTTCTTCCATGTTCTTTGTTGTGATTATGTCCATTATCAACTCATTCAAAGTGTTCCGGGAAACGTATCTCATCGCAGGTGACTATCCCCACGACAGCATTTATATGATGCAGCACTATATGAATAATATGTTCATTTCACTCGACATTCAGAAGCTGACCGCAGCGGCATCCTTGATGTTTGCCTGTATTCTGCTAATCGTCCTGGTGCTGTTTGCTATTGAGCGCCGACATCGGCAGTACATGGAATAGGAGGTGGAACGAAGTTTCGTGCGAGTCGTCCACATATTGAAAAAAAGTATATTAACAATCGTCTTGGGTGTTATCGCCATGATCTTACTATCACCAATTGTGATTACATTCACAAATTCATTGATGACAGAACTGGAGATCCAGATCAATTACGGTCTCATCGGTCAAATGAATGAAGCGATTCCAGGTAGAGATGGCTCTTTTGCAAACCTGAAATTAATTCCCGACAAGGTGTCTTTTGCACAGTATGGGAAGGTGTTCATCGACAACCCGAAGTATCTGACGATGTTCTGGAACTCCGTGTTCATGGTGGTGCCGATCATTGTGGGTCAGACAATCGTGGCAGCACTGGCTGCTTATGCATTCTCCAAGCTGAAATTCCGCGGCCGGGATTCGATGTTTTTGGTCTATGTCATGACGATGCTCATGCCGTTCCAAGTCACGCTGGTACCCAACTATATTATGGTCGATAAGCTTGGCATGCTGAATAGTACGGGCGCCATCATAGTTCCCGGCATTTTCGCAGCTTTCGGCGTGTTCATGCTCAGACAGTTCATGCTGGACATTCCCTATGCCTACATTGAAGCTGCCAAAATAGACGGTGCCGGACATTTGCGGATTTTTATGACGATGATTGTCCCGATGATCAAGCCGGGGTTGGCCGCACTTGTGATCTTGCTGTTCGTTGATTATTGGAACATGGTGGAGCAGCCGCTTATTTTTTTGGATGACCCCTTCAAGCAGCCGCTGTCTGTCTTTCTATCCAGGATTAATGATACCGACCGGGGGATTGCCTTTGCTGCATCCATGCTCTATATGGCCCCGATGGTGATGTTATTTCTGTATGCGGAGTCGTATTTCATCGAGGGCATTCAATTGTCAGGTGTTAAGGGGTAACTTTTCAAGGCGGTTTTTAGGAGGAGAAGAAAGGATATGGAGCTTGGAAAAGGGTTAGCTGACCAAAGACGAAAGCGAATCCTTCAATTCGTGTTCATGGGTTTTATGGGAATGCTGCTGCTGTTTACCTTGTTCAGTAACACGCTGCAGTCGTTGACCTTGCCCAAGGTGACCACGGAACAGCCGAAACAGGGAGGCATTGCGCTGTCGATCGAGGGAAGCGGAATACTTCAGCCGATCGCCGAAGCTAAACTATCCGGTTCAAACGACTGGAAGGTTCAGCAGATTCACGTAAAAGAAGGTGAACGTGTGAAGAAGGGACAGAAGCTTATCGCTTATGACAACGTAGCGGCAAGACAAGAAATCGAACTTGAAGTAACGAATCTGGAAAAGCAAAGAATTGAGCAGCAAAATCTTCAGGATCAGTTTATTCAATCTTCTATTGAAGAGGATGAACTTAAGCTGCGAAGCGCAAAACGCGAAATCGAAAAAGGGAAACTTGATATTGCTGCGCAGGAACGCAAGATCAACGAGATGAAAGAGCGACTGGCAAAAGATCAGATACTTAGCTCTCCCTTCGACGGTATTGTAACGAAGCTGAATGCGGTAGAAGGACTGGCATCTGCGGGCGAGCCGGATGTCATTGTCTCGAATAGCAGCCAAGGCTACAGGTTTGACGTTGGTGCTGATGCAAAACGCTTGTCCAGCATCGGGATATCCGTTGGTGAGCGGATCGAGGTAGAGGTGCAGACAGATGAAGAGCAGCAAGCCAGTGTCATTGAAGGCATCATCGAAGAAATCACCAATGCGGAGCCGATGATTGAGAGGGCAACCGAAGGAGCGGAGACGGTAACCGTCCCTCAAAAGAGAATTCGTATTAAACTCATCAACGCCAAGCTGAAGGGAGGTGAGCAGGCTCGGATTAACATCGAGAAAAACTCTCTCGATCAAGGGCTGCTTGTTTCTAATGAAGCTGTTCATCAGGACCGGGAAGGCATGTACGTTTTTGTAGTCGAGGAGCAGCCGGGTGCACTCGGTAATGTTTTTGTTGCCCGAAAAGTCAACATCAAGTTCAGCGAGCGGAATGACAAAGAAACGATGATCCAAACGGATAGCATCTATGAACAAGATAAAATCATTCTGAAAAGCAGAGAGCCTCTGCAGGATGGCAACCGGGTTCGTTTGGAATAGCGAGGCGGCATTGTAATCAGAACATATCAGGAGGAAATCATACGATGAAAAAATGGCTTTTACTTATTTCTATGGGGGCTTTAATCGCGAGTTTAACCGCTTGCGGCCCAGGAGAAGGCGGGAACGTAAATAAGCCCGCAACGAAAGAGGGGAAAACGTTGCTTACCCTGTCACTGACAGAGTCGAGTCCGTTCTATGAAACGCTCGAAAAAAAGTTCGAAGAAAAATACCCGGATATCGACCTGCAGATCCATGCATATAAAAGCATGGGTGAACAATGGGGACCTGGAGAATTCGAGAAGTATCGTACTGCAACGAATACAGCCATGTTATCGGGCAAAGGCATGGATATCATTGAAGTTGGCGGCTTGCCTGTTAAAGAATATGTGAGCAAAGGTTTCCTGCTCAATATGAATGAAATGCTGGAGCAAGACCAGACGCTCCATAAAGACGATTTGCAAATGAATATTGTGGACGGTCTGAAACTGAATGACGGGGTGTATACCATCCCTTTGGGATACTCCTTGAGAGTATTGGTCGGTAATGGGGACATGCTGGGCAACGCTAATGTGGCGTTCGATGATAAAACCTGGGATTGGAAGGAGTTCGAGAAGGTTTCAAAGGAAGTTATCCAAAAGGCAAAGGAGAGCGGTACCGATGAGATTTATGCATTAGCGTCCTACCCGCCGGAATACCTCTTTCAGGAGATGCTATATGAAAACTACGCTGCATTTGTTGATACGACAGCCAAAGAGGCATCGTTCGACTCTCCGGAATTTGTGGGTTTGCTCCAGCAAGCCATGAAAATGAATGATGACAAGATCATTACATCCGACGAGGCAAAGCCGGGCAATCAATTGTTCAGCTCTACCCCAATATTGTCGCCGCTTCAATTTATCGAAGGCCCATATATGCTATTTGATCATCCAAAGATCATGCTGTTACCCCGAGCGGGAGAAACCGCGGGTCAAAAAGGCGCGAGGGTTTTTACATCATCCGGGTTCGCGATCCATGCCAAATCGCCAGCACAAGAAGAAGCTTGGAAGTTCATTTCCTTCCTATTGTCTGAAGAAGCACAATTACTGCAGGAAAGAGAAGGGTTCTCGATGCTTAAATCCGTGAATGAAAAGCTGATCAATGACCTCCAGGAAAAGGTGGGGAGCGGCGATTATACACTTCCGAACGGGCAGCCGGCCAAAGTATCTGACGAACAATTCAACGTGTTTAAACAAATTGTTCAGTCCGCGGATCAATACGTCGATCTGGACAGTAAAGTCATATCGATTGCCGGTGAAGAGTCTATGGCGTACTTCAGCGGACAGAAAACGGCAGAAGAAGTGGCGAAGCTGATCCAGAACCGGGTCACCACCTATTTAAACGAATAGGAGGATCATCCAGGAAGCAGCTCACATTTGTGCGCTGCTCCCTATTTCACAGAAGAGGGACAACGGAGAATAGGCTTTTTGATTTTCTTTTTATACAGGAGGTACATTATGCACGGACCAAAAAAGACATGCGCGGTCATCATGCTTGGTGCAGCGATGTTAAGTCATGGGTTTGCCCTTGATGCGTATGGGGCATCCGCAACAGGCTACTCTGTTTCTAAATCAGCAGCTGCAGTCGCGTCCAGCATGGCATTAGATAAACTGGGCTCTGTTCCATTGAAGCAGAACGTCAGCGTGAAGCTGACGGGGATGGATATTTTAACTCAGCCAGACGGGAATATTTTGGTCTATACGCTTCGTTATCGTAACAGCAGCGGCAGTAGAGTAGATCTTATCGATTATTTTTCCAAAGTTTCTATGCCTAGTGGGGCAACGGGAAAAGGCAAGAACGTTACGAGTGACGCTATTAAACGAACGGTGCCGGCGAACAGCAGCCTCTCCGTGACGTATTATGTAAACGTTGGAAAATCAACTAAGGTCAACGGAGCCAAGGTTTCCCTGTTCGGATGGAATTTTGACAGCGCGAACTATCAGAAAAAACTGGGGCAGATCACCGTTCCGGCCGATTACTCTTCGGTAGTTCCGACAGGAAAGAGCAAGAAGATCACGATGAATCATCTTCCGGTTACGGCCAAGGCGGATACCTTGCAGAGGTATACCATCAATGGAAAAGTATTTATAAAATTAGGACTCAGGCTCACGAATGGAGGGACAAAGGCATTAAGCGACCCCGGGTATAAGGCATATTTGAAGTCGGCCGGCGGCTCGGTATTTGAGCTCACCTCCGATTCAGCCAGCACCGGATACAAGCTGCAGCCTCAGGAGAGCAGCATCATCTTCTATTGGGCGGAGATCCCATCCACGATAAAGACGAACGGCATGACACTGCAGCTGGCGCAGGAGGACGAAGCATTGAAGATCAGTATTCCTGTGCAAACGTTCAAGCTTCCGGCGGCAGCGACGGATTTCGCCGTGGCCAAGGGCAAAAGCGCAAAGCTGATTATGAAACAACAGCCTGTTACGGTCAAGGCGGAAAGTGTGAAGCGAATGAAGCATAATGGAAAAGTGTATTTGAGAGTGGGGGTTCATTTTGCAAACGGAGGCAAGAAGGTGCTGAGTGATCCCGGATATACAGTACAACTGAAGTCGGCCGGCGGCTCGGTATTCGATCTTACGCCTGAGGATGTCACAGGGGGCAGCTTCAGGATCCAGCCAGGACAAAAACGAACGGTGTTTTATCTGGCAGAGGTTCCGTCCCAACTTAAAACAGACCAAATGACGATGCAATTCACGCAGAAAGACGAGGCTCTGAACAAGCTGTTTCCGGTCAAAACCTTCAAACTTCCGGGTGTTACCGCTGATGTGCCTGCGGCGAATTATGCCATCCGAAACATATCGGTGAACCATCAAACGATAGAGACGCAGCTGAAACATGCTTCGGTATTTGCAGAGAACGATACCGGCAAATGGAACCTTCAATTCCGCGTTAAAAATCTCGGTGATAAATCCTTGAAGCTGCCGGCTTATGAGCTTTCCATCCTCACGTATGAAGGCTACAGCATCCCGGTGAATACGAAGGCGCTTGACCATGTAACGCTGAAGCCGCTGGAAGAGAAGCTTATCGACCTCAGTGCAGATGTGCCGTTGCACATGAAACAGAATCAATTGCAGCTGCAATTGACAGAGCCGGCTGTGGAGGGGAGGATCAGCTTCCCGGCTGCCCACTATAAAATTCCTTATGCCCCTGAGGGGAAAAGTCATCTGGGTGTAGAAAACATCGTCGAAAATGCTCATGGAACATTCGGCGTCAAACTAAGCTCATATCAGCGTGTGCCGCTGGGAGATGTGGATCAAATTGTAGCCCAAATCAGCATTCGCAATACCCAATCGACGACCGTATCGCTGCCTGAGTTTAAAGCTGCAGTTAAGGCAGGCATGCGCAATCTCAGCAATACGTCCCAAATGGTAGTGCCGAATGATCAAACAACTCTGGCGCCGAATGAAACCATGGAGCTGTATGTGCTTGCCAATGTACCGTATTCCTATTCATTCAATCAGCTCAGAGTCGATCTACAGGAAACTTCAGGAGAGGATGTTCACAAATTTCTGTCGCTGAATACCCATTCGCTCAACAGTGTCATGAAACAGGTGGCTGCCGGCGAATCTTATCTTATCCATACGACAGGCAAGAAAGCGGAAGTCCGGGAACGCTTGACGACCGTATACCAAGACAACGGCTCCAATCTAATATATACGGAACTGGTGATGACGAGTCAGGAAACACGCCAATCCAAACAGGCGCAGCTGGTTGCTTACTATAAAACACCGGACAACGAGTTTTTTGAGGCAAAGATTAGTCAATCATCCGAAAAGACAAGTCCCAATGGAAAGAATCTTGTGACCATTTGGAGCAAGCTTCCGCAGAATGTGAATGCTTCCCAGCTTGTTTTATTTGTCGGGGAAGGCGTAGCGAACGGAAAAATGACAAATTTAGGGGAAGAATCAACGGGATCTATCAATACGGTAGGTTTAGCGCTTAACCCTAAAGTTACGCATCCGGCAACGAATCTGCAAAATGTGGATTTGTTTCCGTACCACCTAACCATCACGAGAGGAGAAGGTACGCTTAGCGCAGGGAAAGAGAAGCTCACTACCGTTATTCATTATAATCTCTCTAGGAATGGAGATTACGAGACAGGTTCTTATGACCATAAACTCATCATGGAGCTGATTGATCCAAACGGTCTATCCACAGAGAAGACGTTAACACTCGGTACCGATTTGACCATCGGCAACAATCAATCCTACTCCATTAGCTTGAATAGCAACTTCAGTAAAATCGGAAGTGGAGGGTCGGTTCACATCAAGCTTTATGACGAGTTCCAAGGACACAGAATGCTGCTCGGAAGACAAAGCTATCCGATCATGTATGAAGAGAATCAGGCCAACAGGCCAGGTACCGATTAAAGAATCAACAATACACTGGCAGTTAAGACAACACCCCTGAAGAATGAGGAGATTCGGGGGTGTTTTTGATATACTTCTTTCCGTTTGGTTTGTCAATTTAATAACTCTTTAATTATTCTAAAAGAATTTTTAAGATTTTCCACGTAAGCTATAGTCGGGAGGTGCTTACAAGCGTAATGGAGTGTTAACGAACCTCCTTCTTATTGTCCTAAATTTCAATCATGTTCCTACGTTAACGATATGCAAAGGATGGATACATACCATGAAGCGGATTACTATTCTCATTGCGGACGATGAGGCGGAAATAGCGGACCTGATCGAGCTGCACCTGATAAAAGAAGGTTATGATGTCCTGAAAGCGGCTGACGGGCAGGAGGCGGTGCAAGCCGTTCGAGCGCATTCCGTCGATTTAGCGATATTGGACATTATGATGCCGAAGCTGGACGGTTATGAAGTGATCCAGCACATTCGGGAACGCAATCATATGCCGATCATTTTTCTGAGCGCGAAAACGTCCGATCTTGATAAAATTGCCGGGCTGGTGAGAGGCGCAGACGACTATATGACCAAGCCCTTTAACCCGATGGAGTTGATCGCTCGCGTGAATGCGCACCTTCGCCGTTATATGCAGATGAACCAGCCGGCGACTTCCGGCAAACCCGCCCTGGAAGCAGGAGGAGTGGTCATATACCCCGATCAGCGAGTTGTGACCCTATACGGCGAAACGATCGAGCTGACGCCTAAGGAATTTGACATTTTGTACTTATTGGCCAGTTACCCGAAGAAGGTGTTTAGTACGGAAAATATCTTTCAACACGTATGGGGCGAGGCCTACTTTGAAACAAGCAATACGGTTATGGTCCATATTCGAACATTGCGAAAAAAGATGTGCGATGATACGAACAAAAATAAGCTGATCAAAACGGTTTGGGGGGTAGGCTATACGTTCAATGGCTAATTTGATACGAAGCTTCCGCTCCAAAATGATCGTGCTGTTCGGCTTCAGCATGATCATATCCGGCATCATCATGTACGCACTATATAAAATCCTGCAATATTATTACCGAACACAGGTCAAATTCGAGGATCCGCTGGCTTATGTCCGCTTGTTCATAAGAACGGTCGGGGATATTAATTTTTTTCTGATATTTTTTATCCCGTTGGCGGTTTTGTTTTTCTTCCTGCTTACGAAGCCTTATGTGGCATATTTTCGTGAAATTTCTGCGGGGATTCGTCATCTCGCCAGCGGCGATTTCGACAAGCGGGTTTCGGTTTCGTCCCGGGACGAGTTCGGTGATATCGCGGCGGATATTAATCTGACGGGAGAGATGCTGAAGCAAGCGGTGGCGAGAGGAGATTTTGCTGAGAGCAGCAAAGATCAGCTGATATTGAATTTGGCTCATGATTTGCGAACGCCGCTCACTTCCGTCATCGGTTATTTGGATTTCATTCTTAGGGACGAATTATTGACCAAAGAACAGGTACGGCATTACACGGGCATTGCTTTCGCGAAGTCTAAGCGCCTGGAGAGGCTGATAGACGAATTGTTCGAAATCACGAGAATGAATTACGGTATGCTGCCTGTCGATAAACAGCCGATCAATTTAAGCGAGCTGCTGACGCAGTTAAGTGAAGAATTGCTTCCGGCTCTTGAGAAAAATAAACTGGAAGCTCGATTGCACGTTACGCCTAATCTGATCATTTCGGGAGATGGCGACTTGCTGGCACGCGTATTTGAAAATTTAATGACCAATGCGATACGGTACGGCAGCGACGGCCAGTTTGTAGATATCCGCGCTTTCCTTGAAGCAGACGAAACGGTGGTCCAGGTAATCAATTATGGGGATCGCATCCATCCGAACGAGCTGCCGCATCTATTCGACATGTTTTATACCGGCGATGCGTCCCGGGTTCATCGGGAGGGCAGCACAGGCCTCGGTTTATTTATCTCGAAAAATATCATGATGCAGCATAATGGCACGATCACGGCCGACAGCAGCTTGCTTCGTACAGTTTTTGAAGTAAGGCTGCCGCGATGAATGCCAATATCTGAATAAATAACTGATATGACTGACTAAGGAAAGGAGCGTAGATGCTTTTTGCGGAAATATGTTTTGGTATGGATATGGTTCGGTTTGTTAGCCGTTATCGGTCTGGTAGCTTATGGCGCAAGCTCCTCGATCGACTTCCTGACATCCGGAAAATTTGTGATCAATGGCATATCAGCAAGACTGCCCGTCATTAACTACAACGGAAACGTCTACGTTCCTCTTCGCCTTGTAGGGAAAGAAATGCATGCTGAAGTTCATTACGATGAGGAGAAGGAATTAATCACGATCAAACAGCAAAGCTTAGCATTCGATGAACAGGTAGAGGCACCCGTTCCATCCATTGCTTATGAGAACACATACAAGGATGGTAGCGTTTGGATGCAGGAGATTCCGCTGCTACAGGGAAGCTCTTGCTGGAATGGATGCCTGGAAGTAAAAGACTCTGTAGGGCAATGGGTAACCGAAGCCCGGTATCCGCCGGTCAGCGTGAAGCCGGACTCTAATCTTGTAATAACCTATCCGGCTGGATTGGAGCCTGACAGATTGACGGTATTTAACGTCATGGATACGGGCAATGAAACCGAGCAGTTTGTTGACATGATGGTGGTGAATCGGCGCTTACAGCTGCCAACGGAACCGGGAGTTTATACGATTTTAGTGAATTCGGATTGGAAGGCAGGATTCACCTCGTATGCTTTTGTTGTACATATTACTGACGGCTAGGGTATAAGCGATTAAAGATTAGTTTAGAACTCTATCAAATTAGACTTTACGCCTTTATGATCGCATAGTCCGACCGCATTCCATTCATGGTATGCGGTTTTTTCTTTATGCCCAAGAGTAATGAAACGATTTTTTCAGTATGGAGCCGAGAGTTGACAGAAATGATTTTATATTTTAATATTCATCCATGACGTTAATCGTAAAAATTACGAATAACAAATAATACAGAGTCGATCGGCTCGGAAAGAAGAGAACATTACCATGCAAAAAGGGATACATCCAACATTTCAAAAAGTCATATTCCTAGACGCGAGCGTGGGCTATTCATTTCTCAGTGCCTCCACCAAGACTTCGACAGAAACGATGGAGTGGGAAGACGGTCAAACCTATCCCGTGATTCGCGTAGATTCCAGTTCGGCTTCACACCCTTTCTTTACGGGCAAGCAGAAAAATACCGAAATCGGCGGGCGTGTCGATAAGTTCAAGAAACGATTAAGTTATAAACGGTAGAGAGGTTAACGTACCGAATCAGAGAAAGAACGGTCACGTCATGATACTCGATTTATGCAGTGAAGGAGCAGCAGTTGATCATGAGCAAAAGCAATGCAAGCCAGCGTATTCCGCGTGCCAAAGGGATCGATATGGCAACCGTGTATTCACCTAAGGAGTGCGGCAAAAAAGCGAGGCACCTGATTTTGCCGGATTTCAATCAGAGAATTGTGGATGAGTTTATAGCCATTTTGGGGATGAGGGAGGAATTCGAGGAGCATCACGTACCGATACCTAACAAGATCGTCATGTACGGTCCTCCGGGAACAGGTAAAACCTTAACGGCCTTTTATATGGCCAACCTACTGGAGCTTCCACTCGTTCTGACTCGACTGGATGCTATCATCCATAGTCATCTGGGCGAAACGGGGAGCAATATTCGCAAAATCTTCGAATATGCAGACACATTTCCCTGCGTTCTTTTCCTTGATGAGTTCGATGCCATTGCCAGGACGAGGGACAGCAACGATGAAGTGAAGGAGATGGCCCGTGCCGTAAATACATTGCTGCAGTGTCTGGATGATTTTGGGGACAAAAGCATCATGATGGCGGCCACCAATTTGGAGAAGGAATTGGATCAGGCAATATGGCGCAGGTTCGACACGAAGATGACGTATTCCCTGCCGGACTTTGGCAGAAGGCAGCATTATATCGAAATTCTTCTCGGAGATTTCCGGTGTGAGGCGTCAGCGTTGACGGAGGCATGCGACCTGCTTGAAGGGTGCAGCTTTGCCGACATGGAGCAAATTGTATTGAAAGCAAAGCGAAAAGCCATTATTGAACGGCAGCCGCTGCTAAGAAGCCATATAAAAGATTCCTATGATGAATATAACCCTGATCTGGCAAAGGTTTAAGTGGGACGGCTGTCATGCTGCCGAGTTGGAAAAGGGATTAGATTTAGGATACACCGGGTTTCATGCTGAATAAAACAGTTTTTCTGTCACAAGGAAGGAAGAGATGGGGATATGTTATTGTCTTCCATGCGCGACGTTATGTTTGGATACGGGGATCAAGCTGTCGTTGAGAATTTGTCGCTCGACATTCATGGCGGACAATTCATCGGTATATCCGGTCCAAATGGCGCCGCAAAATCAACTTTGCTGAAATTGATGCTTGGTTTGATAAAGCCCTGGAGCGGGTCCATCGTTTTCAAGCGAGTATTGGAGGACGGATCCAGGATATCTGTTGGATATGTTCCGCAGCAAGTGGCCTCGTTCAACGCTGGCTTTCCCAGTAAAGTGATTGAGCTTGTACGATCGGGCCGCTACGGACGACTTGGATTGTTCAAACGTTTCACATCCGCAGATCATGAGATCGTTGAGCGAAGCCTGAAGGAAGTGGGGATGTGGGAATATCGTTATCGGAGGATCGGCGAGTTATCGGGAGGGCAGAAGCAGCGAATATGCGTTGCCAGAGCGTTGGCCCAGGAGCCGCAGGTGTTGATTCTTGACGAGCCTACGACAGGGATGGATGTGTCGAGTCGTACGGATCTGTACCGACTATTAAACGATTATGTCAAGGACAAAGGCAGCACGGTCATTATGGTCACCCATTCGCTTGATGAAATCGGTCCATATCTGGACCAGGTCGTCCAATTGGAGCGAAAGGAGAATGAGGGATGGCGATGCTCGGTTACGAATTTATGCAGCGCGCGTTTTGGGCAGGAGGCCTGATCGGCGTGATCGGTCCCGTTCTGGGCGTGTTTTTAATGCTCCGGCGCCAGGTTCTCATGGCTGACACACTCTCTCATGTATCCTTGGCGGGAGTCGCATTGGGTTCTTTCTTGAAACTGAATCCCGCACTCAGCGGTTTTGCAATGGCTATGATCGGGGCACTTGTGATTGAACAGCTTAGAAGAGTGTATCGTACATACACCGAGGTTCCGGTTGCCATTATTATGACCTCTGGGCTTGCTCTATCGGTGGTCCTGATGAGCTTGAATCAAAATCTGAGCAAGAGCTTCAGCTCCTATTTGTTCGGATCGATTGTTGCGGTTAGCGATACGCAGCTTCGGCTTATTGCGGTGGTAGCAGCAGTGGGAATGATCTTTTTTGTTGGACTGCGCCGGCCGCTTTATAACTTTGCTTTTGATGAGGAGACCGCTGCGGCATCCGGTATGCGTGTCTCTCTCCTGTCTTTTTTATTCGCCGTGTTTACGGGAATGACGGTTGCCGCCGCCATGCCGGTAGTCGGCGTGCTGTTGGTTTCGGCGTTAATTGTGCTGCCGGCCTCGATCGCACTGCGGATGGCAACAGGTTTTTTAGCAGCCATGGGGATTGCCGTCGTTGTTGGGTTGAGTGGTGTTTTTTCGGGCCTTGCTGCTTCATACTATCTCAATACGCCGCCAGGAGGTACCATTGCCCTGATTCTATTAGGATTTCTAATCATGGCCGTAATCTTTCAAAAATTACTTCGGTTACAAAATCGAAGGTCGATACAAAAAATAAATAGAAATAGGAGTCATAAGAATTATGAAGAGATTTAAGCGAGTATTAACCCTACTATCCCTATCCGCAGTATTGGCTATTGCAGGCTGCGGCTCGGGAAATTCGACGGTTACTCATGAGGGAAACGTTTCCTCCGCCAATAACCAAGCGACAGATGCCTCCACAACGGAAACTACAAAGCTGAAAGTTAAAACCAGCTTCTATCCCATGTATGAATTTACTAGACAGGTAGCGGGCGATCTGGCAGATGTGGAGAATTTAATTCCTCCGGGTATTGAAGCGCATGATTGGGAGCCGACACCCCAGGACATGGCGGGAATTTCCGATGCCGATGTGCTGGTGGATAATGGCGCCGGCATGGAAGGCTGGGTGGATCAGGTTCTGGAGAGCATCCAAGGCACCGGGGTATTTGCCATTGAGGCCAGTAAGGGAATAGAGATCATGGAAGGTACCGGTCATTCTCATGATCATGGTGAAGAGGGCGATCACGGCCACGATGAGCATGCCCATGATCATGAGGAAGAGGGGCATCACCATGACCACGGTGGACTGGATCCGCATGTATGGCTCTCGCCGGCCATGGCTGTCAAACAAGTGCGCAACATCGAGGCAGGTTTGGCCAAAGCTGCTCCGGAACATCAAGAGGCATTCAAAGCAAACGCAGATGCTTATGTTAGTAAACTGGAGGCATTGGACAAGGAGTTTCGAGACGGGCTGAAAAATACCAAACGAAAAGACTTCATTACGCAGCATGCTGCGTTCGGGTATTTAGCCAGAGAATACGGTTTGACTCAAGTGCCGATTGCAGGCTTGTCTCCGGATCAAGAGCCCTCGGCTTCTCAAATGGCTGAAGTGATCGAATTTGCCAAGGAGCACAATGTAAAAACGATATTCTTTGAAACGCTTGTGTCGTCAAACGTTGCAGAGACGATAGCCTCTGAGATCGGGGCTTCGACTTCCGTCCTTAATCCGATCGAAGGGTTAACCGAGGAAGATATCGCGGATAACCATGATTACATTGCCATTATGCGACAAAATCTCGACGCTTTAGCACAGGCTTTGAATGAATAATCGCGAATAGGAAGGGAGGTGTGTTCCAAGTGGCACAAAAATCGAAAGTCGTGAAAGAACGGAAAAGACAACAGATGGTTGCTAAATACGCGCAGAAGCGTAAGGAACTGAAAGAGAAGGGCGACTATGCAGCGCTCCAAAAATTGCCCCGCGACTCCTCCGCGACCAGGCTTCATCATCGCTGTGCGGTTAGCGGCAGGCCACGAGGTTATATCAGTAAATTTGGCGTTTCACGCATTGTTTTTCGGGAGCTGGCCCATAAGGGGCAAATTCCTGGTATAACGAAGTCCAGCTGGTAACTACCTTGTCAACTGCTATTGTTGGACGACAAGAACAGATAAACATGGATAAGCCGCATAAACTGCGGCTTTTTTCATATTTCGCAAATTGGATTTCATTTGATTGACACGCGCATTGCTTCAATGTTACTTTTTAATAATACCCATTTTATGGGTCATCATTTAAGGAGTGTTTTGTATGAGGTTACCCGTGCATGAACGATTCATTGAACAGGCAATAGCGCATTTTCGCCAAGATCAACGATTTGCAGGTTTGCTCGCAGGCGGTTCTATGGTGCACGGCGCTATGGATGAGTACAGTGATTTAGATTTAATTGTGGTTTATCGTAATGAATTCCGAAGTGAGATCATGGAACAACGGCTTCAAATTGCGGAAGGGCTGGGTAACCTGCTGTCGGCATTCACCGGGGAGCATGTTGGTGAACCTCGTTTGGTTATTTGCCTATACGGCCCCGATCCGCTTCATGTCGACCTCAAATTTGTACAGCCGCAAGAGCTCGAATCTCGAATCGAAGATCCGAGAATTCTATGGGAGAGAGGTTCTGACATTACAACGATACTGAACAAAACGACGATGTCTTTTCCTAACCCTGATCCGCAATGGATTGAAGACCGCTTTTGGGTATGGGTTCATTACGGTGCAACAAAACTAGGGAGAGGCGAGTTGTTTGAAGTAATAGATCTTTTAACATTTATGCGAAGCGCCGTCTTGGGGCCGCTCGTTCTCATGAGTAACGGCCAGCAACCGCGAGGGGTTCGAAAATTAGAGAAATACGGTGTCCAGGAATTAGAGGAGCTTAAAGGAACGATTTCCCTCCACAACTTTGATAGTTGCTACCAGGCTTTAAAGAATTCGATAGCGTTGTACCAAAATTTACGCCAGGCATCGGAAATTGTAACCAAAACGGAAGCAGAACGCATCTCTATCGAGTTTCTTGACCATGTCTATTCAGCCAAACTTCAATAAAAAAGGTCGGACGACAATAAAGGTAAACGCATTTTACTAGGAGTTACATAAATTTTAACAGATGGGATATGGTGTAATGTCGAACTCCGTTGAGTTGGTGAAACCTTCAGCTGCATATAAGAAGGAGTATCTGTCTTTTTACGAAGATTGGATGTCGGATGAACAGGATATTACCCCGTGGGTAGTGAGGAAAGATCCTTCTGATTTTGATTCCATGATCGAATTTTTATATGCGGAGGATACAGAGGAGAAATTACAGAACAAGAGCTTTGTCCCACATTCTACGTACTGGCTTATCGACAGCTATTCAAAAAAAGTAATGGGTGCAGTCAATATTAGACACAGACTTAATGAAAAACTTTTGAATAGCGGCGGGCATATCGGTTACGGAATACGTCCATCGGAAAGAAGAAAGGGCTATGCTTCCGTACTCTTAGCATTAACCCTTGAAATCACGAGAGATATGGGACTAAACAAAGTGCTGCTGGTTTGCGATAAAGGAAATGTGGCATCGGAAAAAACGATTCTGAAGAATGGTGGTCAGTTTGAGTCGGAGTATGTGGAGGAGAATGGGAACGTTGTAAGACGATTCTGGATATTCTTATAGACTCTTTGCATTGAGAGATTTTACCCATCCTAGTCCGGGCTTGAGGGCGATGGATAAAAAGAGGTCGACCAGCAAGCTCTGGTGACCTCAGCTATTGATGTTCTATTCGTTTGTACGAAGCGCTAACAAGCGTTTTAAGTTATCATCTATAAATTGATTATCGGCGCTGTTGATTCCACGTCCGGCAAAATGACCCCAGATCGACTCAATGGGCTTAAATAGAGCATGAGGTATAAGATTAGCCTCGTATTCATTGTCGTCGGCCGGGCAGAAGAGATCCGTGCTACCCGGCATGATGCAGGCAAGCGCCGAAATGCTTTTGAGCGCTTTATCGAAATCTCCTTCATAGGAGGGGTTCGCACTTATGTCTGCATGTTGACCAGTCCATAACATGGCCAGGACATTGTGCGGATCCATTTTCATAAAGCTGTCTTCCCAGACACCCTCCATAAATTCTGCCAAAGAGTCAAAACCCATCTCACGATAAAGTCCCTCTCTATAAAACGCCTGCGATACGCCCCACCCGGCATAGACGCGGCCGACGGCGCGCATGTCTGCGGAAGTCAACTTGTTTAGTTTGCTTGAATCGAAGCCGACTGCAGCCATGAGCGGAGCTTTCATTCCTTCCAGGACCACGTACGTTTGGGGCCAAGTCTTGGCAACGCCGGCAAAAGGGGCGATTCGCTCCACCATGTCGGGATAACTCGCACCCCATTGGAATGCTTGAATGCCTCCCATGGACCACCCAACGACAAGAGCGATCTTGTGAATGCCGAATTTTTCGGTCACCAGCCGATGCTGAAATTTAACGTTGTCATAGATGGTTACCTGCGGAAAATGAGCCCGGTCGAATGGGGGAGGCGTGTTGCTGGGGGAGGAAGATAATCCGTTACCCAACAGGTTTGGAACGATAATGAAATATTCACGCGGATCTAAGGCCTTTCCGTTTCCAATCAACCATTCGTTCTGTATATGCTGATCTCCAAAAGCAGTTGGATAGACGATGACATTATCTTTCTTCTCATTTAATCGTCCATATGTCTTATAAGCAAGAAAAGCGTCCGGTAACGTCACTCCGGATTGCAAGGTTACGTCACCCAAATCAAAAATTTCATAATCCATCATATCGTTTGCTCCCTTCAAAATGAATCCATATATTTAGATTGTCGTTCTTGTACTCAGTATAGAGTCATGGTACTCTCAATAAAAGTGAATAGAATTCAAAACAGTATTCAATAAAATTGAAAGTAAAAGGGGCATCGTATATGGAATTACGCCAACTGATTACGTTCCGCACGGTGGCGTCCACATTAAATTTCAGTCGTGCTGCGGAAGTGCTGAGTTACGTCCCTTCCAACGTCACGATGCAAATGAAGGCATTGGAGGATGAGCTGGGGGTTCGCCTGTTTGACCGTTTGGGCAAGCAGCTCGTACTCACAACGGCGGGTAAACGATTTTTAACACATGTCCAGAGTGTTCTTGACCAATTGGAAGAAGCTAAAACCGTCGTTCATGACAACGAGGTTCTAAGCGGCACCCTAACGATCAGTGCCAACGAGGTGATTTGCGCCTATCGGCTTCCGGCCGTCTTTCAGTTATTTCGTTCGCGTCATCCGGGCGTGCGTCTCATCTTCCGCTCCGTTCCCAATCAAGAGCTCAAACAAACACTATTTGAAGGAAGCGCGGACGTTGTCTTTATGTTGGACGAACCCATTCGCTCAAGCGGACTTGCCGTGGAACCCTTGCTGGAAGAAACGTTCCGCTTATTCGCCGCTCCAGACCACCCGCTCGCAAAACGGACTGTGCTGCGGCTCGAAGATTTTCACGAAGAAGTGTTCTTGACGAATGAAAAGGGGTGTCCCTATCGAACCATGTTTGACCGGTCCTTTGAAAAAGAGGGCATTGACAGTATTACGTATTTAGAGTTTCAAAGTGCCGAAGCCATTAAACAATGTGCCATTTCGGGAATCGGCATTGCCTTTCTTCCTGAAATCGTAGCGGAAGCCGAAGTGGAACGAGGGGAACTGGTTGCCCTTCCATGGCAAATTCCGGATTTGCACGTGTATACACAAATGTTGTGGCATAAGGACAAGTGGCTTTCACCAATCATGATGTCGTTCATAGAAGCGGCAAGGGAACTTCTTGCAACAGAGGAGGATAATAGGCCGTAGGAACAAGGTGAAGAATGTCCTCTGCGCCGGTAAGAGGCCGCTCTTCACTTGTAAATGTACTCACCCACTTTATTAAAAAAAATCCCAACATGTTGAGGTTGGGATTTTTTTTAATAAAGAATGTAATGGGAGCTATATCGGAATTTTAAAAGAAACCGTAGTGCCTTGATTCATCGTGCTCTTGATGACCAGCCCGCTGCCGAAGGTTTGGAGCAGACGACGATTCGTGTTGTAGAGACCGATGCCGCCTTTACGATGGTCGGGTGCATTCAGCAGCTGGGCAACCTGGTCGGGTTCCATGCCAAGCCCGTTATCCGTCACTTCAACAACGATAAAGTCCTCTTGCATCGCAATTCTGACCCGTATCGTGCCTCCAAGGGCCCTCTTCATAATGCCGTGCCGAACCGCATTCTCCAATAATGGCTGGATCGCCAGCGGCGGGATGAGGATATTGATATTCCAATCAACTTCCCAGGTCACGTTAAGGCGTTCCCCGTATCGTTCCTTCTCTACGTATAAATAGGCTTGGATAAGCTCAAGCTCCTGCTGCAGCGGTACCAATCGATCCTGATTCCGATAATGGAAGCTGATCTGCAGATAGGAGCTGAAAGCCTCGCCAAGGCTTCGCATGCGATCGATGTCCATTTCGCTAAGCGCCATAATCGAATTCAAGGTGTTGAACAAAAAGTGAGGGTGGATCTGTGCCTGCAAATACGCTGCTTCCATGCGCATGCGATCATCCACCGTATGCTTCAGCGTGATCAGGGAATGGATGCGATATCTCAATTCTACAGGATCAACCGGCTTCGTCACATAATCATTTGCGCCGGATTGGAAGCCGGCATACACATCGGCCGATTCGCCTCGAGCCGTCAGCAGCAGTACGGGCAGCTCCGAGGCGTTAAAGCGCTCCCTTACGGTGCGGGTGAGCTCGTAGCCGGACATCTCCGGCATCATGACATCCGCTATGAGGAGATCCCACGGCTGCGAGCCGAGAAGCTCGAGCGCTTCGGCTGCCGAGGCAACGACATTCAGGTTGTACGGCTCTGCTGAAAGAATGCCGGCAAGGATGCGCAGGTTTACAGGATCGTCATCCACGGCCAGGATACTGACGGGATGCTCTTTCGACAATAACCTAGTTGGTACCTGCATAGGGGTACCTTCTGTTGCAACGTCCCAGCTGGCTGCGAGTTCTTTGTAGACAGCTGGGTCTACAGCGGGTACGGGAACCTGCTGCGAAGCAGAGTACTCTGCGTTTGTGTCCGCAAGCGGGAGTGTGAATGCAAAAGTCGTTCCTTTCCCTAATTCCGATTCGACCGTCAGCTCGCCGTCATGCAGCTCAACGAGCTCCTTGCTGATGCTAAGCCCTAGACCGATCCCCTTCGCGTCATTTAACCCTTGATTCCCCTGTTCGTACGGAAGAAAAATACGGTTTAGCGTTTGAGGGTCCATCCCGATCCCTGTATCCGTTATCGTGATCGTCATTTTACTGCCCTTGGTAAAGGCGGAGACGGTAACGGAGCCTTTCTCCGTGTACTTGATGGCGTTGTGAATCAGATTGAGCAAAATTTGAACGAGCCGCTTTTCATCCGCCTGTACGGCAGGAATGGTATTGGGAATATTCATCTTGAGCTGAACGGGCGCGCCGTCCGTCATGAATTTTACGATATCGAATACCCCGTTCACGACGGAAACCAGGGAAACCCGGCTCGGCTGCAGCTGAATTTGCTTCTCCTGAAGACGGACGGCATCCAGCAGATCATTTAATAAATGCGACATTCGACGGCTGACCGTAATCAACAGGTTCAAATCCTCGCTGCTCTGTTTGCCGAGGGTTTCTTTCTCCCGTTCAGCAAGGCTTATGGCGATATTCATGATTCCGTGCAGCGGCGTGCGCAGCTCGTGAGACGTGTTGGCCAAGAACCGGTCCTTCATTTGATCCGCGAGCTTCAACTTATCGTTGAGTTTGCTGATTTGATGAAGGTTGCGGAAGTATCGCTTAAACCAATAGGCCGAAAATCCGATGATGGCCGCGAGCACGTCCACCGGATAATACACGGCTGGGAGCTCCCAATATTTATTAAGCGCCCCCCATACGGCGCTTGCCAGCACGCCGCTGGCCGACAGCAGCAGGAATATGGAATCATCCTGGCTGTTAAAGACCATTCGGGTGAACAGGAACAGCGACGCCAGCATCGGCAGCAGGTAAAAGGTGCCGAACACCCGGAATTCTACGAGCCAGTGAACCCAAGACACAGGAGCGGCAAAGACTACGACCGTATATAGGGCCAGAAGCGTGCTGAATGTGATAAACCACACGTTACGTTTTCGGGAGGTAAAGGTGCGGCTCAGCTTCCATATGAAATACGACAGCCACGAATAGGAGAGAAAGGTTGCTTTGACCTCCCATTCATAGTTTAAAGACACCCATTTCAACAGGAGACTGTCGTGTGATGTTACGACGGTTAAAGCGGCCGATACTAGCAGCAGGAAAAAATCGAGCAGCGACCTTTCCCGCGGATTGAATATGTATAGAATGAAAGCGTACAGTCCGTGCAGCATCAGGACGACAAACATAACCAGCTGAAAATCAACGGAAACGCCGTGCTCATCCTGGATTGCCTGGTGCGATCCCAGCTTGATCGGCTTTGCGATTCCGCCTAGGTAAGGATGCTCATAGTTCGCCACGCGTATGATCAGATCGAGCTCGCGAGCATCCCGGTCGGGAACATAATCGACAACGAAAGAGGTGCGGTTCGGCAGATAGGAGGCTTGCCCGGGCTCGCCCGTCCTTCCCATGGAAGCTACCGTTTCGCCGTTAATGTCCACGGTAGCCGCGGATTGAATCTCCTGGATCCAGAACGAGATAGGGGCCGAAAGCGGGCGATCCAGCAATATGCGAAGCCTGTATGTTCCGCTGCCTAACGAAGTTTTTGCCTTATTCGTACGATTGTTATTCCAGTCTCCAGGTACATTTACGTAGGAAAACTCATGAGACGGCTTCATTTCCTGTTCTTTAGCCAGGATGTCGGCGTAGAACTGCCACTCTCCGTCCAGATTGATGGATTTTGAGCCCAACAGATCCCAGCCTCTCAAATCGAGTATGCCATTGGAGACTTTCGGTTGATCTGCAGGAGGGGCATAGGTTTCAAGCCAGAGCCAACGGATCCCCAGTAGCATGCTCAAAAAAACGACAAATGCCGCAATATGCGGGAGTATTTTGATGATTCGAAATCGTTTGTGGTTCTTTGCGAGTATGGTTGTCACCGTTCACGTTCCTTTATAAAAGTCTTACTTCCCAATATACGCAAAAATAGGATAGCCGTACAGCACTATATGTTAGGTTGATAAGGTCTCGGACTTATATCCTTTGCCGAAAAATGATTTGTATGAATGAACTCGGAAGAGCACTCGCGGCCAGCAATGTCTCAATCATGCTAATCCATGACAGAATAATCAAGGTCCGGTCATTTCGATCTCCTTATAATTGTAGATTGGACAGTTCATAACATCATGGAATGTGAGGAGTTTGATCATGCAAGCAAGCGGAGATTTGGGAAACGGCACGTATAGAAACCCGATTTTGGCCGGTGATTATGCGGATCCAAGCGTGGTCAGAGTCGGAGACGATTATTATATGACGCACTCCAGTTTTAAGTTTGCGCCGGGGTTATTGATTTGGCACTCTAAAGACTTGGTGAACTGGGAACCCATCGCCAAAGCGTTAACCGATTATGCCGGAGATGTATGGGCGCCTGATTTGACATACTATGAAGACCGGTTTTATATCTATGCTCCCATCAATGAAGAGATCATGGTGCTGACGGCGACGCATCCACACGGACCTTGGAGTGATCCGCAAAAGGTGGGGGTGCAAGGAATTGACCCGGGACATGTCGCGGATTCCAATGGTAACCGGTATTTGTTTTTTAGCGATGGTTATATGGTAGAACTGGCTGGGGACGGTTTGTCGTCTGTGGGCACTCCGCGCAAAGTGTACGATGGCTGGCCGTTTCCGAAGGAATGGGTCGTGGAAGGAAACTTTATGGAGTCTCCCAAGCTAACGTTTCATAACGGATATTTCTATCTTACTGTGGCGCAAGGAGGAACATCGGGGCCTTCGACTAGCCATATGGTCGCTTCTGCGCGCTCCAAAGAGCCATGGGGGCCATATGAACATTCTCCCCTCAATCCGATCATTCGAACGCAAAGCCGGAATGAACGATGGTGCTCCAAAGGTCACGGCTCATTGGTTGACACCCCGGACGGCGGCTGGTGGATCGTTTATCATGCGTACGAAAAAGGGTACTACACACTCGGCAGGCAAACGCTGCTCGAACCGCTGGAATGGACGGAGGACGGATGGTTCCGCGTCCCGCTTCATTGCAATACAGATGAAGCTATTCCAAAACCGCCGGGAGATGCCGTTCCGCATGGCATGACTTACGGTGAATTTCAAGAAGCGTCCGGCGGGCTGGGGTATCCGTGGAGCTGGTATCAATCCAGCAATGATATTCAATATACTCTGCAGAAGCAAGCGATAACGATCCAAGCTGCTCCCGAGCCGGCGCCCCTGGTTATGATGCCGGAAGACCATTCGTACGCGGCACAGGTGGAGATTGAGCTCTCGGAAGAATCGGAAGCCCAGTTGTTATTGTTCTATAATGGATCGACGTATAGCGGATTCGGCATATCCCAAGAGGGGCTTTATGGGATTATTCGCGGCTGGGAGACGCCATCAAAGCCTTTTCCGCATCGGCGTGTCATCGTTCGTCTTGAAAATAACGAGCATGAAGTCGTCTTCTATTACAGTGCGGATGGATCGGTATGGCATAAATTTGAGCATTCATTCGAAACCTCAGGCTGGCATCATAACACATTGGGCGGATTTCTTGCATTGCGAATCGCTCTCCGGGCGAAAGGTTCCGGCGAGGTTGCGTTTAAAAACTTTATCTATCAGAAGTTGTAAATATGAAGCGACGCGCCTTTTACATGGGTGCGTCGCTTCTTCCATTGGCGAGGCGACGAGCTCCATAAATCGCGAACGCAGGATGGTCTGGCAGCCCTGCAGCTTGCTCGCGTATTCCTCAATCATGAAGTCAACAACGGAGGATACGTAATCCAGACTTGAGATCGGCAGGCTCATCATTCGGACTCCCTCCAAAAGCATGGCTTGCAGTGACCTGATTGTCCTTGTCATGCTATGTAAAGAATCTAAAATCAAGGTTGGAGGACTAAAGTGTGAATAATTGGGGAAGCGTCAGGTTGATCCTGCTTTACAAAGAAAAAGCCAATCAAGTTGAAAAACCAGCTACCTTGTGTTACGATATACCGGTAATATGTCACACTGAATACCGAACCGCGGAATGTGGAGAATAATTTTAGTAAAACAGTTGACACTCCATCTACTCTGTAATACAATGTACCTGTAGTAAGTAATACTAAATAGTTCGATTTATAAAAGCTGTTAGGTAAAACATTCCCTTAGTACTATGTTGTACTGAATATTGGTCAGACTAAATAGAGGAGG
>NZ_JAVFHM010000057.1:0-722 GCF_041954005.1 Priestia sp. BR_2
TGTCGGTTTAAAATTTACGATATTAGGTAGTTGACGTATGCTCATATTCTATGATACATTAATGTTCGCCCGTTTGATTGCGGGTGATAGAGATTCACCGGTCAGGCAGAACTTGAATTTGAAAATAATTAAAAAAACTTATTGACCAACAGCAAGCTAGTAGGATATATGATAAAAGTCGCCGCTGAGATGCGGATGACAAACAAAATGTGATTGATCTTTGAAAACTGAACAACGAGTGAGTAAAGATTTCACTAGTGGGATCCATTGCGAAATCATCATGTACAAGCTTTGGTTTGTCGGATGATGGAGAATAACGAGAATTGAACAAATTCTCGTCAGTTAAGAAATGAGCAAGTCAAACTTTATTGGAGAGTTAGATCCTGGCTCAGGACGAACGCTGGCGGAGGGCCTAAAACATGAAGTGCGAGGGGAGTTGATGGAGGGCTTGCACTCCGGAGGGTTAGCGGCGGACGGGTGCGTAAAACGTAGGCAACCTGCCCTCAAGATTGGGATAACTACCGGAAACGGTAGATAATACCGGATAATTTATTTTGCAGCATTGGGGAAGAAGGAAAGGCGGAGTAATCTGTCACTTGAGGATGGGCCTGCGGCGCATTAGCTAGTTGGTGGGGTAACGGCCCACCAAGGCGACGATGCGTAGCCGACCTGAGAGGGTGAACGGCCACACTGGGACTGAGACACGGCCCAGACTCCTACGG
>NZ_JAVFHM010000058.1:0-45227 GCF_041954005.1 Priestia sp. BR_2
GACAAGAAGCTCCGGGGCAATACACGCAGAGAGGATGGTATCATGTACGAGGATCATGTCGTCGTCCGTAACGAAACGGACAATCTACAAAAGGAATAGGGTGAGAGTCTGGACGAGCACGTCATGAACGTCGCCGAGACCGGAGCCGCGCTGTCGAACTACAGCAGCAATCTCAACAATGAAGATGATAAATGGTGCATTCTTCATCGAGTTTTCGAACAAGTCGCGTACGCGAGAAGCACCGACGCCGACAAACATCTCTACGAAGTCGGAACCGGAAATACTGAAGAACGGCACTCCCGCTTCGCCAGCAACGGCGCGTGCAAGGAGCGTCTTACCGGTTCCCGGAGGACCGACAAGCAGGACGCCCTTCGGAATGCGAGCGCCAACCGTGTTAAATTTGCGCGGATCCTTCAAGAAGTCAACAACCTCGACAAGCTCCTGCTTCTCTTCATCTGCTCCGGCTACATCTTCAAATGTAATCCGTTTCTTCTCTTCATTATATAAGCGGGCTTTGCTCTTACCAAAGTTCATCACTTTGCCGCCGCCGCCCTGAGCCTGATTGAACAGGAAGAAGAACAGAACAAACATAATGATGAGCGGAATAAAGGATGAAAGCAATGTCAGCCAAACGCTTTGGCCTTCCATTGGCACCACGGACAGTTTGACATTGTTGCTATCACTGGCTGCAGTCAGCTCTTGCATCGCTGCATCCGTGGCAGGAATATAGGTCGAGAAATTCTCCGATTTTTTCTCTTCGGATATCTCCCTATACTTACCGGTCACCAGATAAGCGTAACCGTCAAATTGTACCGTCATTTCCTCTATGTTGTTAGCTTTGACTTCCTGCCGCAGTTGATTATAACTAGGGGCATCGGCTTGCTCGCCGCCATTGGTGACGAATTGTACTATGCCCACCACGACTAAAAATAGAATCAAATAAAAACCAGAATTCCGGATGAACCGACTCATCCCCTACCTCCTCTCAAGACACATAAGATATTTTACCACAGCCTGTCTGGCCATCTCAACAAAGGCCCCCGATCTGTGGCAGCAGCCCATTGGCGCGGTTTAACTGCTGTAGATTTCCGGTTTCAGAATCCCGATGTAGGGGAGGTTCCGGTAATGTTCGGCGTAATCGAGCCCGTATCCGACAACAAAAGCATCCGGCAGCACGAATCCGGTATAATCAGCCTGCAAATCCACCGTACGGCGTGCCGGCTTGTCGAACAGGGTGACAACGCGCACCGAGTTTGCCTTGCGGCTCTTAAGAAGCTCAATCAAATGGCTGAGCGTAAGACCGCTGTCGATAATATCCTCCACAATCAGAACATCCCTTCCTTCAACGGAAGCGTCCAGATCTTTAATGATCTTGACCACGCCAGAGGATTTGGTTGATGCTCCATAGCTGGATACAGCCATGAAATCCAACTCTAGAGGTACTGATATGGATTTAACCAAGTCGGCCATAAAAATAAACGCACCTTTAAGAACGCAAATAACGAGCGGATTGCGTCCCTCATATTCGGCGCTGAGCTTGGAACCGAGTTCCTTAATTTTTGCGCGAATCTCTTCTTCACTGATGAGTATTTCCTGAATGTCATTCTGCAACTTAAGTGGACCTCCTACGTTTATACTATGAAAGCGTGAAACGGGCCATTCTTCGTTTTACACTTGCCTTAAACATCCGACAGCTCCATTCGGAGAACTCGTGATGTGTGCCGCCCGCAAGCGGCGTGAACGGAACGTCGTACACCTGGAATCCATACGATGCTGCCGGAACCGTCACAAAGAATAGGAATCCGGGCACGGACAGACGGCGGGATTTTCTCATCAATGAGAATATCTTTCACCTTTTTGCTTCCGTTTAATCCCATGATCTTCATCTTGTCTCCCGGCTGTCTGTTGCGCACGGTTAAAGGAAACCGCAGCTCATCCGCATCAAAATCCGCCACAAAGGCCGATGGTTTGGAGCCGCTCCGGCTTTCGCTTCCTGTCTTTAACGACAATGTCAGCATTTTTCCGATTTCCTTAACATAAAGCTCTGACGCATCAGGAGAATCAAGAATGTATATGTACTGTCCCTGTTCTTCCGGAGGTTTAGGCCAAAACTGGATCACTCCGTACTCACGAACACAGGTAATGCCGTCACCCAGATCCAGACGCCAGTTGCTTCGCTGATCGTTAAGAATGCCGTGGCGCACCGTTTCAATCTTGACAAAATCGGTGTTTTCCTGATCTGAGGGCAGGTAATTTAATATTAGTTTAATCAAACGCCGTTGTAAAGCGACATGTAAGCCCAAAAAGGAAGGCGCGTCGAAAGCGAGCCTCCCATCGTTCTCCTGTACCAAACTCCGAAATTGCTTCGCAGCTTCAAGCTCCACAAAATCATCCTCCTGCTGGACAATTTCGGCCAGCTGATTGAGTGAGGAGGAGAACTGCCCGTTGTATCGCTCCAAAAAAGGAAATACTTCCAGGCGAATCGCATTACGGCGGTACTTCGTCTGCAGATTGCTATGATCCACCGCATACTGGAATCCGCATACGCGGCACAGCTCCACGATATCCGCCTTGTACATACGAAGGAACGGGCGGATAAGTTCCACTTTTTTTTCCGTGCGCTTAAATTTGATGCCGCCCAGGCCCGACAAACCGCTTCCGCGCAGTAGCCTCATGAATACCGTCTCGGCTTGATCGTCGGCATGATGAGCCAGAGCCACGGAGCGCGCATTGTGTTTCCGGGCCGTTTGCAGCAGAAATTCGTAACGCTTCTCTCTTGCCGCCTCCTGTCCACCCTTGCCGCTCTCTTCCATATAAGCGGGAATATCGATGAACGCCGTTTCCAATGGAAGTCCGAGCGACTCCGCCAGCTCGCGCACCATCTCCGCCTCCTGATCCGACTCTTTTCGAAAACCATGATGCACATGAGCGCAGATCAATCGGAGCGGCGTACGGTGCTTTGAGATTTCATGCAGAACGTGAAGAAGCGCAACGGAATCCGGTCCGCCGGAAACGGCAACCACGATACCGTCGCCTTCCGACCACAAATCAAACTCTGCGGCGGTACGCTCGATATGTTGGACGAATGTTCGTAAATAATCCTGTTTCACTTCCAGATCCCCTTTAGAGGTTGTTCAAAAAGTCCGCTTTTGATAAGAAAACCCCTATCGAGGCCACTTCAAGGATGTGCGACCGCGATGCATAGGTAGGTTTTCTTGCGATATAGAATTTCACCAGTTCCACTGATAACTCTTAAATTCTATATCTAACACGAAGTGAATCCGGAAGCCACTCGGCATCGAATCTTGAATTCAGCCGGGCCTAAGCAGATGCTTTCGAAGTATGTTTCCTGCGGAAACATTTCAGGTGCTCACGTACCAAAGCGTACGCTCCATTCCTGACGTCCCTAGTTTCATTCAACTGAAGCGTTTTGAAAAAACGCACATCGGGAGCATAACCTTCTCGGTGCTGAAAACCGACCTTTTTGAACTCGCACCTTTATGAACTTCCAGTAACAAGGCAACTACTCATGAGCGGAAGAAGAAATAAACGGCGCAGGCCATAATGACCAAGGACAACCCAAACGCGTTCCTTAGCCAGCGCGGCGTACGTCCCGGAACGGGGCGCCCGCCTCGGCTCGAGCCTTCATATATCCGTTTTCTCCACTCGTTCAGCGCTTCCCGTGAATCCGCGAATTCTCCCGACAATGCCTTGTTCAGCCAGACGGCGTACGGCTTGAATACGGGGTTTCTTCGCAGCACCAGCTGCAGGTCGGCAACGCTCCGGGTTTGGGGAAGCTGACAAGACGCCTCCTTAAGCGACTTCTCATCCAGCAGGCCGATGCACATCACGGCAAACGAGAACAAATCATAGGATACGTCGCCGGTCCGGCTCCCGGCATTCCAGTATCCCCGGTCGTACCATTCCGTAAACTGCTTTACGCTGCGCCCGAAGGAGCTGACGCCGCCGTAATCGATCAGATCCACCCTTCCATAGGCCGAAACCATCACATTATTCGGCTTCAAATCACCGAACGCATAACCGGATGCATGCAGAACGGACAGCTTCTCAAGCAGCTTCAGCCCGATCAGGCCGACCCATTCGGTGCCGCGTTTGCGAATAAAATGATGCAGCGGGCTCCCCTCGATGTAACGCATGACATAGAAGGACACTTCGCCGCTGCCGTCATGATGATCGTCCGCCTCCACGAGGTAAGGGTCCGTCATTTGTTCTTTGAGCGCATTCAGCACATTAATTTCGGATTGTAGATCCAGAGCGTCATAGCCTACTTTTAAAGCATAACGCTCGCGCACTCCTGCCCGGTGGACCAGATACACCTTGCCGTTAGCCCCTTTACCGAGCATACGTTCCACGATGTACCGGCTGTTCCGCCATTTGCCCTTAATTACGGTTCCTGGCGGATAACCCGGGTTAGACAACGTAGTCACCGAGCATCCCTTCCTCTTGGCTGGAACGACCCTGCCATGATTGATTACCTTCTAGTGTACCATATCGGTAAAATTCAATCACCTTTAACAAGGCAGGTCCTGTCGGCGTCGCCCCCTTCATCTGCAGCCTGCTGAACATGCCGCGGGCACCGTCAAGATCCGAGGTCCAATCCACGTCCATGACGATATCCTCGCCGCTATGTTTTCCGGGAAAGTGGAATACCGACAATTCGCTTGAGCCTGCGCGCGCTTTCAAGCTCAGCATCAGGTCGCGTATCGCTTCCTCAACGGCTGCCAGCTTAGGCTTCATGCTTGCACTTGCATCGATTAACAGCGCAACCTGAAGGGATGACGTCTCGGCCAGCTCATCCACCACTTCGACGACTTGCGAACGCTTGTCCGGCGGAAGTTCCTCCAGGGTCCCGCCTCCCAAAATATGCTGTATCTCCTTATTTACCGCTTGTTGGATCGTCTGAACCACCGTTTTCCGAGTCATCATCTGCATCGTCTGTGCAAGCTGCGGCGTACCCACGATCCGGTGTATGCCTCCTCCCGCTTTGGCTATCTCCTGTATTTCCAATCCCCCAAGTTCACCGATCGTCCCGTAATCAAGGACCCCCACCACGTTGACGACAATACCATCCTGCAGCGCATGCGCCGCGGCCAGAACCGGACTGGCACCGACATTCGAACACCCGTCTGTAATCAGCAAGATTTGTTTCATAATCAAATTGCCTCCCGTCTGATCCATCCTATCGATTGGATTTCTATCTCTATCATTTCCACATTCAAGAGAGTTCAAACGACAATCAGGAAGAATAGACGGAAAAGAATTGATCGGCTCCGGGCCTCCATTTCCCGGGTAATCGCTTTGTTATATTGTAAATCCTCAGCTAACCGTTCGAGGCCGCTCCATGCGGGCGAATCCCGGAACATGCACATTCGACCATTCCGGATGGAAGTGATCCACGCGCCCGACCACCACCGTCATATCATCATGGATTTGATTCTGTTGATAGCGGATCACCTTCTCAAGCAGGCAATCGGCTATTTCCTGCGGGTCTTCACTGTTCACTTCCTGGATCATTCGTTTCATCCATAACTCCTTGTTCACCGCGTAACCCGGCGCATCATAAATGCCGTCCGTCATCATAATGAGAACATCGCCCGCCTGCAGCTGCAGGGATACCAAATCCACCTCGATATCCTGGATAATGCCGATGGGAAGATTGCTGGCCGAGACCGGTATGACATCATTGCCCCTTTTGATAAAGCTTGGCGTCGAACCGATCTTCATAAAAGTGGTCTGAGCCGTGTATTGATCGATGAGAGCCATATCGACGGTAGCATAGATTTCATCCGGCGAGCGCAGCATCAGGATCGAGTTGACCGATTTAATCGCCAGCTTCTCATCCATGCCGGATTGTAGCAGCTGCTCTAATATATTCAGGGCCGAGCTGCTCTCGAGCCTTGCCCTTTCCCCGTTCCCCATTCCATCGCTGAGCGCTACCGCAAACGTGCCGTTGCCCAGCTCAACCGTGCTGAAACTATCCCCTGATAAAATATCTCCTCCCTTGGCCGCTGCCGCTACGCCCGTCATAATTTCAAATGTTTTGGCCGAACCGAAACGCACCGTCGCCAATCCGTCCCTTGGATGGGTCAGGGTTTCTTCCATCACGGCGATATGCTCCCCGAGAATGTCGGACAGCAGCGGTCCGATAATCTTCCTGCATTCGTCATATCCGCGGGTATACGCATGGACGATCTCAATCTCGACCTGACCCGAATCCAGGCTAATAATATCGATGCCTTGAATCGATAACCCCAACTGCTGCAGCGCTTCCCTGATCTGCTCCTCCTGAATGTGCATCGTCTGGCTTTCCCGTTTAATCTCTCGAGCCAAATCCTCCATGACCTGCGACACGCCCGATAATTGTTCCGCTACCAGATGGCGGCTATCGTATATTTGGCGTTTCCACTGCATATCATGTTGGTAAAGATGATACTGCTGCTTCAGGATGCCGAGCACCTCCTCCTTCTTGGCGCAGATCCGGCTCCACTCCGGCGGCAGATCGTCTGCTTCCATCTCGGGATTCTCCTCGATCGAGGTCATAATATCGGTCATATATTTATAAGTCTGGTAGAATTTCATGTCCCAGCACTGATTCCGTTTATAGCAGGTGGCGCAGCTTCCCTCCGCCACGGCATTCATGAAATGATTCATCTCCTCCGCCTGTTTGCCTGGAGGCTGTATGACCCCTGACGTTTGTCCGAAACTTTGCGAGAGCTGGCGGAACACCTTGGAGAATTGGGTCACGCGATCGGCTGTGAGGTCCCGGACCCGCTTGGCATATTCATGCTGAGAACGGGTATGATCCTGCGTCCCCGGCACATATCTGCCGATGGCCTGCATCACGCTTTTCGGTGTAATGAGGAACAGCACGATGGCCGCGCAGGTTTCCCATGTGGAGATCATGACTTCTCCGGGATTGCTGAAATAGATGGAAAGAATGGTTGCCCCGAGCAGCATGCCCAGCGAAACGCCGCCCTTCTTCCCTTCCTTCAGCATACCGGCGAGCATCCCGGAAAAGGCGAGCAGGCTCATCTGCGAGAAGGCCGATATATTGGCCAAACTGAGGATCAGGCCCGTCACTACGCCAACCGAGGCGCCCAGCGGCGCACCCCCTACCAACGCAAACAGCAGAATCAGATACCGGGATAAGACATGCTCCACCGACAGGGATTGAACGGTCCAGCCGACGGCACCTGTCATGACCGACGCCAGCAGAATGATGATGCATAGAATTTCTTCATTACGAAGAACATGCGTTTTTTTACGAAGCGTCAGCACCGGAATCGCCTGGATAAAGACCAGCGTCAATACGAAACTGAGTACGGCATTCAAGGTGAGCATCATCATGGAGTACCAGGTAATGCTTGGTCCGATGAGGACGCTGAACAGGTTCACAAAGAAGGTGGAGACAAATACCATCAAAGGTGCATAAGACAATTCCGCCCGATCATACGTCTCCAATCCCCGCATCATAAAATAAAAGATCAAAATCTCTGCCGGCACCATCCATGCCACCGGAAAGGAAGCAAATAAACTTCCTGCAACGATCGCTGCGCCTACCGGCAGCAAAACATCGCGTCGCATAAAGGCGATGACTGCGAAATAGGCGACGGCAAATGGAGAAAGTTCCCCCAGAATCATAGCTCGTCCGAGCAGAAAACCCATGAAGGTTAGCAGGATCATCCACTTCTTTGCGGCCAGGAAGTGGATGGGACGCTGCAGGAAAGGCAGCTGCCCTAACCGTTCCGCCACGCGGGCACGAATGGAACCCGCTCCCCCTTTAACTGCCTCAGTACCCGGAAACATCACCAGATTTCTTTTATCCATTACGCTGGCACCCCATTCTTCACGAATTTGTTGGTCCCATTATAAAACCCCCATTTCGGAAAGTTTGTCAGAACACCGGACAAGCCCCAAAGAAATTTCCGACAAAATCAACGTGCCCTGCGAACGTTCGGGAAACGACCGCTCATCCCCCGCGCCCAGCCGGGTTTCCGCAGGTCTAGCCTGGGGCGTTCGGGCGGACCATTTCCCGAATTGAGGCGGCCACCCTGCGTTCATTCCGCAGATTGGCGCCGTAAAATGCGTAGGAACCTGTCGTACCCTTGGATGCAACGACAAAAAAACCGCAGAAGGCAATTTCCCTCTGCGGTCAGTTTATATTTTATCGAATTACATACGTTTGGCTCCGCGTCCGCCGCGTTTGCCTTCCGTATTCTTCTTGAGCGAAGAGATTCGTTCTTCACTGTCTTTCAGGAAGCGTGACATTTTATCCTCAAATGAAGGCTTGTTGGCCGCAGGCTTAAACGGGCGTCCACCGCGTTCGCGGTTGAATCCTCCTCCACCGCCACCTCCGAATCGTTCTCCGCCGCCTCCACTGCGTTCCGGTCTCGGTGCGCGGGGTGGACGACTTTCGGAAGCCGGCTTGTCGACAGCCTGCTTGATCGAAAGACCGATCTTGCCGTCCTTGTCGACATTAATCACCTTCACGGTAACGACATCGTTGATCTTCAAATGATCGTTGACATCCTTAACGTAGTTGTCGGCGATTTCCGAGATGTGAACGAGACCCGTGACACCTCCTGACAGATCCACAAATGCTCCAAAATGCGTTATGCCTGTCACCTTGCCCTCTAACTTGGTGCCCACTTCAATTGCCATAGAATAAAATGATCCTCCCTTAAAAATATACAGTCCGATTTAGAAATCGCGCTGCGGTGATTTGATTATACGATAATGACCTAAACAAGGTCAACAGACGTCTGTCATGCCTAATTACGGCGATTCGCCCGAATTTTGGGGCTGAATGATCGGCGTTTCATTCGGCAGATACAATCCGAACTTCTTGCGGGCAATCTGCCCGATATATTCTGGGTCCTTCAATCGCTCCACTTCGTGAGTAATCTGGATGAGCGACTGTTCAACGGACTTATAATCCTCTTGCTTCTGAGCTAGCGCTTCGTTCTGATTACGGATGCGGTCATTCTGGGACCAGAGCGTTGATCCTGCCCAGATCAAAAACAGCGCCATCATCGCCACAAACATTCTCTTACGCCGGCGGGCGCCTTTGTTCTTTGTCTTGGTTTGTTGGGGAGCCTGCTTCGATGGATCAGCAAATCTTCCCATGACCATACCTCCTAAAACCAGCGCTTCCACGCCTTGATAACCTTGTCCGCTAATTGCCTGCTCCATGCCGGCAGCCTGACCCTGGACGTGATCGGTCTCAGCGTCCATTTCAGGAGTCGCCAAAAAGGCATGAGGCATTTAAGGATTAAACGCAACAGCGACAGGAGAAACTTCCATAGAAACCTTAACAGCCCTAAGCCCAGCATCAGGATTCCTTTGATCGGATTCCATAATAGCATACGGAACAGCTTGTACAAAAAGGACAGCAAGCCTTTTGTCACTTGAATTAACATTACCACAAAACGCTGGGTTATGACACTCCATAATAAAAAATAGATCCAAACCCCTATAAATAGCCCTACAAACACATAAAAGCGTAGCTGCCCGTCATTGGTCATGTATAACATGCGAAAAATGAAGAAGGCTGCCGCAATCCAGTAAAGGAAGTCCAGGGCATGCTTGGACCATTGCGGGAAACGGAGCTGCCCTGCCAGCACCCGGTAGCTGTCGAAGGCGACTCCCATCGCTGCTCCGGAGAAGAGCATCCAGAGCAGCGTGATCCATTGTACGCTGGGATTCATTTAAACAGCTTGCCCAGCAGACTCTTGTTCTTGGTCTGCGAACCGGGATTCAAATATATCAGGGAGTGCACCTGACCTTCAATCGACAAAAGCCCCTCTTCCAGGCTGAGATTTTTAATATGTAAATTTTGCCCCCGAATGGTCAGATGCCCAAGCTCGGTCTGAAGCAGGAATTCTTCGCTGTCAAAGCTCTCCACGTTTTGGACACCCGTAATGTCCAGCAGCTTCCGGTTCTGCATCCGCAGATCATGAAACTTGCCCTTCCCTTGGTCGATCATGGCATGTACCCCTCCTTTTAACAATAGCTTATGGGGAGGTGCCTGTCTTTAGAACCGGAAGCGGCGCACACCTTCATGAAAGATCGGAAAGCAGCCGGGATGCTACATAAACGAACGGGAGCCCGGATCTCCCGTACATATATACACGCCAGGATGAAAACAGAAACGTCCCCCCCACCTTATGGTGAGAGGGACGTTTCATGGAACGGCTCGGGCTGTTTACCAGTCCAATCCGCGATCTTTAACGATCGGTTCTTCCTTGACCAAGGTATAGAGGCTGGTCGCCTCATCTTTACGGGTTGTCTCGGTAAGACGCTCGACCCGGACGGTCACCAGCTTCTGGCCAAACTGGACGGTGATCTCATCGCCCACTTTAACCGTGCTGCTCGGCTTGGCCTCGCGGCCGTTGATCAGCACCCGGCCTTGATCCGATACATCTTTCGCTACGGTACGCCGCTTGATTAACCTCGATACTTTCAGGAATTTATCGACGCGCATTATTTTACAGCTTCTTTAAGCTTGTTGCCTGCCTTGAACGCAGGAACGTTGGATTCTGGAATTTCGATCGTGTTTCCTGTTTGCGGGTTGCGGCCTGTGCGTCCAGCGCGCTTGCGAGTTTCGAATGTACCGAAGCCGATCAATTGAACTTTATCGCCATTAGCCAAAGCTTCCGTAATTTCGCCAAGGAAGCCGTTCAGGACGTTCTCTACGTCTTTTTTAGTCAATCCACTTTTACCGGAAATGTTGTTGATCAGATCTGTTTTGTTCATGAATTAAATCCTCCCAATTATCAGAAAAATATAAGATTTACGGTTATTCGGTTATACCGCCTTGCACTCTGCAAGATTTCACCATTAATGATTATTCTGGATGCCTTGCGGAATTCCTGCCGCATATCCCTATTTTTTTATTTTTTACGTGAAAAGATGCGTTTTTTCACTCTTCGATACCGCCGTGATGCGCCGATCCCGTTTTGGCGGACTGCCACAGGGCTTCCATCTCGTCCAAGGTGCTTTCCTGCAGGGCTTTGCCCTGGGCGGCAAGCTGCTCCTCTATGTAGCTGAAGCGACGGATAAACTTCCGGTTCGTTCTCGAAAGCGCCTCTTCCGGATCCGCGCCGATGAATCTTGCCGCATTGGAAACCGCGAACAACAGGTCACCGAGCTCGAGCGCCGTTTCCTCGTCGGATTGACCCTCCGTCACCGCTTGTCGCAGTTCACCGAGCTCTTCCTCAATCTTCTGGAATACGCCGTCGATGTTATCCCAATCGAAGCCCACCTTGGACGCCTTCTTCTGGAGCTTGTACGCCTTCATCAAGGCGGGAAGGTCCCGCGGGATGCCGTCCAGCGCCGAAGCCTTCTCCGGGGAGAGCCCCTTGCGCCGTTTCTCTTCCGCCTTCATCTGCTCCCAGTTCTGCAGGGCGGATTCCGCGTCTTTGGCGCTGCTCTCGCCAAAAACATGCGGGTGACGGAAGATCAGCTTGTCATTCAGGGCTTGAATGACGTCGTACACCGTGAAGGTGCCCAGCTCTTCTTCCATCTGGGAATGCAGCATAATCTGCAGGAGCAGGTCGCCGAGTTCCTCCTGCATATGCTCGGGATCATCCTCGTCAATCGTCTCCAATACCTCGTAGGTTTCTTCGATCAGATTTTTGCGGATGGATTCGTGGGTCTGCTCGCGGTCCCACGGACAGCCTTCGGGACTGCGGAGAATGCCAACGATCTCATGAAGCCTCGCAAACGTCCGCTGCCTCAGATTGCTGTCATCGCTTCGGGGTACATAGATCAGCGACAAATTGCCGTAGCCGTCGATGCGATCGAGCTCGAAAAGCGGCACTTGCTGGATCGCTTCCTCGCCCTCAACGCCCAGCGCATGGCCGACAATGACGGGATAATCGTCCGGATACAGCTCCATCAGCGCCAGTTTCACTTCCGAAGCCGTAAACATGTCATACACCTGGCCGATCAGGGTATGCAGCTGCGGCTGGATGACGCTTGCCCGAAGCTCAGCGGCATCGAGCAGTTGGAAGCCCTCAATGGGATCGAAACCAAGGCGGACGAAGGCCTCGTCCAGAAAGCTCTCGCCGCCGAGCACCGTAAGCGTCACATTCTCTCCGGGGCAGCGCTCGCGCAATAGCCGGACCGTTGCCTCCGCTACCATCGGATGCCCGGGTACCGCGTAGACGATCTCGCGCTCGTCGTCCTTCGCGGCTTTGGCCAAATTGATTAGAGCGGCCGCAATGGATTCGTACACCTCGGGAAAGGTGTCGTGCGCTTCATACACATGGTCAAACGATTCCGGCTGTACCTGGAACTCTTTCAACGCAGCCATGACGGGATGGGATAATGTGCGCACATACACCTTCGATGCCCGCTGCATGGTTTTGATGATGCCTATCGTCAATCGATCCGGATTGCCAGAACCCAAGCCGACCACCGTAATGGATGCACTCATAAGCTACTTCCTTTCGTCTTCGTCCGCCTTTGTCGACGTCGTTATCGTACACTACTATATCACAGAAGATCAAACATCTGCACGTCTGCCCGGTTCAGCGCAGCACGCGCAGGGCCCGCAAGAAGGCTGCCAGCGGTCTTCCGACCTTCGGCAGCATCCGAAGCTCCTCCTCGGTGAGGAGCTTTGTGAGCGCGGCGCCGATGAGGAAGGCGCCGCAGCCGGCCGCGACGCCGCTCAGGCTCGCGACCGCGTGGGTCAGGCGGCCCGGAGCTACGCCGGCCGCCCCCAGAAGGCCGCCGGACGCGGCACCTGCGCCCCAGGCGGCCAGCGCCACCGCAGCGAGGACCGGCAGCGTCCTCGCCAGCATCCCGCCGGCGTCAAGGCGGGCGCCGGCCCTTCGCGAGAGCAGCGCGAGGTTGAGCGCGGCGGCGGTCAGATGCGCTGCCACGCCGGCGATGGCCGCGCCGGTAATGCCGAACTGCGGCACCAGCAGCAGGTTGAGCAGCAGTTTCAGACCTGCCGCAGCCAGCAGGTGAATCGCCGGCCCCTTGACCATGCCGATGCCCTGGAGCAGCGCTGCCGTAATCGTGCTCAGGGTCCCCCCGGCCGCTGTAAAGGCAATCACCTGCATCGTGCCCGTACCTGCGGCATCTTCATACAGCATGATATTGATCGGCTCAGCGAGCACAGCCAGGCCTACGGAGGCCGTCATGCCGATCAGCCAGAACCAGCGAAGGGCCATGCGGCTTTGGCTTGCGACCCGGTCCGATTCTCCCTTGAACTTGGCTTCCGCCAACGCAGGGATGAACAGCACCGACAAGGAAGCGGCCAGCATCGTAACCAGCTGGACCAGCGGCAGGCCGCGGTTATAGACCCCAAACTCCGCCATGGCCAGCGATTCGCCAAGTCCGCCGGACGCCAATAGCCGGGGCACGGTGAAGGTGTCCACCAGTCCGATCAGCGGAACCGCCAGCAGACTGAGGCAGACCGGGATGCCATAAGCGAGCAGGCGGCCAAGCAGAACACCTGCTCCCTCTTTAGTTACATCGGCACGCATCTCCGTTTTGTTCATACCGGACTCTCCGAATTCGTGCCTTGCTGCTCCCCGCGAAGCGCTCCGAGATGCCCGGATATGCTTGCGCCAGTAGATCCCCATCACCAAAAGCCCGGAGGCACCGCCGGCAGCAGATCCAAGCAGCGCCCCCGCCGCAATCACGTCGGCATCGGCGCCGACACGGATCAGGTAGAGCAGCAGCACGATCATGACCCCGACGCGGACCATCTGCTCCGTAATCTGGGAGATGGCCGTCGGCACCATATTATGCAGCCCCTGAAAGTAACCGCGCAGTACCGACATCCAGGGCACGAAGGCAAGCGCCAAAGCTCCTGCGCGGAGAGCCGGTATTACCTGGCTGCTGCCGATCCACTTCCCGATCCACGGAGCGCAGGCGTACATCAGGAAACCGAGGATCAAACCGAACAGCACCAGCGCGGCGGAGGACAAGCGCAACAGCCGATGACCGTCCCGAGTGCGCCCTTCCGCCTCATACTCTGCCACATACTTGGATACGGCCGCGGGAAAGCCGATCGCCGCGATCGTAATGATCATCATATAGAACGGATAAACCGTGTTGTAGATGCCAAAGACGGCATCGCCGCCCATGTTTTGCAGCGGTATTTTTTGCAGCGTGCCAATCAGCTTGGACAGAATGGCGGCTGCGCTGAGGATAAACGCTCCCTGCAGCAGCCTTGCCCCGGTTTGATCTGGTTTCATATCCTCTTCCAATCCCCTAGTCTCTTCTTTCGCATCGCAAGCCGATCCTCATGCAGACGCTGCCATGCGTACCTCCATTATAACCAAGGGTGGGAGAGTGGCACAAAAATCGACCGGACAAACAAAAACTCCCGGCTGCCGATTGACCCTGTGATCAACGTTCAGCGGGAGTCTCCATCCAAGGAACGATGTCCTCGTCTACTGTTCCATTTGCTTGCCGAGGAAACCTGCGGCAGTTTCAGCCATTTTCACTTCCATCTCGCCCATGTTCACGGATTCGTCCTTGTTCAGCAGCACGACGCTGCCAATCGGGTCTCCTCCTGCAATGATAGGCGCGGCGACAAAAGCGGACAACGCTTCCGGATTGTCTTTGCTGATCTCATACGTACCGTTGTTGCTTTCCAGTACCGTCTTGCGATTTTCCATGCAGTTTTCCAGAAGGTTGCCGATCGGCTTGTCCAAATACTCCTTCTTGGAGCCGCCTGCAACGGCGATAAACGTATCACGGTCCGATATGATCGTGATGTGGCCTGTACTCTCATAAAGGGACTCTGCATATTCCTTCGCAAAATCGCCCAATTCACCGATCGGTGAATATTTCTTCAGAATGACTTCGCCATCCCGGTCCACGAAGATTTCGAGCGGGTCGCCTTCGCGAATCCGCAGTGTGCGTCTAATTTCTTTTGGAATGACCACGCGCCCGAGGTCATCAATACGGCGGACGATACCAGTAGCTTTCATGTCACTTGTTGCCCCACTTTCATAAGAAGATTTTTCAACTACTGTTCCATTCGGGAAGAGGATGTCCCCAGGTATATAAGAGTTAATGTCTGACCATAGTATTCATCCATTCCCAATTCCTTATACATCATCTACCCTCTGTTGGTTGCGAAATCCAAAAATAAATCTCGTCAGGAGCGACTTCACCGCCCGTTGGGGAGAAAAAATCCATAACGCGCGCATCGCACGTTATGGATTCACAGGATCACGCCATTTCATCATCACGCTGGCCGTCGATTTGGCATCACTCGCAGCACAATATCCTTGTGCCGATGCCGGTCCACGGGCCACGGGCTTATTTACCCGTATCTTCCTTGCCTGCATCCGGTGTTTGGTCGCCCTCTGCCGGTTTGTCGGTCGTGCCGTCCGTCTTCTGGTCGCCCGCGCCTTCGGCAGGCTTGTCCGCATTCTCGCTCTTCGGAAGATTCATGCTCTCAATCAGGCTGTTGAGTTCATTTTGCATAAAGTTGTCGATCTTCGCCGAAGCCAGTTCGCTCCGAATGCCTTCCTTCTGATCGGCTGGAAGCTTGTCATACGTCACTTCCTCGCGCTTCTCCACTTTCATGACATGGTAGCCGTAATCGGTTTCTACCGGATCGCTGATTTTGTTCAGTTCCAGCGTTAGGGCCTTTTCCTTAAATTGAGGCACCCAGCTGCCGGCCGGCTTGTTCTCATACAGGCCTCCGCTGTCCTTGGAGCCCGGGTCCTGGGAATATTCCTTCGCCAAAGCAGCAAACTCCTCCCCTTTATTCAGCTTGGACTGTACCTCCTTGGCAATTTTGAGCGCCTCGCCCTCCGGTCTCTCCTTGCCTTCGGCATCTTGAAAAGCAATCAGGACATGACGAACGCTAATGTTGGTATAGTCCTTCTTGTTCGCATCGAATTCCTTCTTGATATCCTCTTCGGTTACCTGATTCTTCTCATGCTCCATGACGGTCATGACGCGAAGCATATAATTCTTCAGGTCGTCCTCCGTCAATTTTTGAGATTCCAGGGCGGATTTAAACTGTTCCTCGCCCATTCCGGCTTTTTGCTGCTTTAACAAATCATCCGTTTGCTTCTCGGCAGCTTCCTTGGCTTTATCGTCAGCTTTGGCGTACAGGTACTCATACGCTACCCCCTGTTTCGCCAAATACTCCTTAAATTCATCCATTTGCAAAAATTGGGCATATTCCGGGGACATGAACTGAATCATGCGCTGTTCCAGGTCAAATTCCTTCTCGGTAATTTCTCCACCCTTATATTTGACAATGATTTTGCTGTTATCTTCTTCGGCACCTTTAGTCTTGTCGTTTCCGCACGCAGCGATCATCGACATGGATAGTACAGCTGTGATCGATACAATAAACGTCTTCCATGCCTTATTATTTCTTGACGGCATTTTGTAGTTCTCCCTTCAGGTTGAATGGCCCTTGTGCAGCCTCCAGGAATTGCTCAAGCAATTCTAACAGTTGTTGATCGGATAGTCCCTTGCCTTTGATTCGAATGGCCATCGCCGGCCCTTGTTCAAATTGTACACGTCTTTCGAACTGATTTCCAATTTGCGCAAGCCCTGCGGTGTCCACCGCTTTATCCTGCCCTTCATAAAACTGCAGCAGGACGTCGTCCCCGCGCTGGGTAATGGAATCGATCCCGTACGTACGCCCATATACCTTCAAGCGGGATACGGCAAGCAGGTTGCTTACCGCCAGCGGCAGCTCGCCAAAGCGGTCAAGCAGCTCGTCCTCAAGCTCAGCCGATTCGTCGATCGAGGAAACGACGGCCACTTTTTTATAAATTTCGATCTTCTGAATGCTGTCATAGATGTAATCGGACGGCAGGTAAGCGTCAATCCCCAAATCGATGGACGTGTTCCAGTCCTTCGACGGCAATGACGGCTCGCCCAGCATGCTGACTTTGCGTTTCTGAATCTCCTCCGCCAGCATCTGCGAATACAGGTCGAACCCGACCGAAGCGATGAAGCCATGCTGCTCCGCCCCGAGCAAGTTGCCCGCTCCGCGGATCGACAAGTCCCGCATCGCAATCTTGAATCCGGAGCCCAGCTCCGTAAACTCTTTAATCGACTGCAGCCGCTTCTCGGCTACTTCGGTCAGCACCTTATCCCGCTGGTACGTGAAATAGGCATACGCGATCCGGTTGGAACGTCCGACGCGCCCACGCAGCTGGTACAGCTGGGAGAGGCCCATTTTGTCGGCATCGTGCACGATAAGCGTGTTGACATTCGGAATGTCGACACCCGTCTCGATAATGCTTGTGCTCACCAATACGTCGTATTCGCCGTCCAGGAAATCGAGAATGGTCTTCTCCAGCTCCGTTTCCGACATTTGGCCATGCCCTACGCCTACGCGGGCCTCCGGCACCAGCATCGATATCTGGGCTGCCATCTCTTGGATCCCTTGAACCCGATTGTAGAGATAGTATACCTGGCCACCTCGGGCCAGCTCCCGTTCAATGGCTTCCCGCACCAAAGTCTGGCTATGCTCCACGACATACGTCTGCACCGGAAAACGGTTCTCCGGCGGCGTCTCGATCACGGACAAGTCCCGAACGCCGAGCATCGACATATGCAGCGTGCGCGGAATCGGCGTTGCCGTCAGCGTCAGCACGTCGACATTGGTCTTCAGCTTTTTCAATTTTTCCTTATGCGTAACGCCAAAGCGCTGCTCCTCATCCACGATCAGCAGCCCCAGGTCCTTGAACACAATATCCTGGGACAGGAGTCGGTGTGTGCCGATCAGAATATCGACCGAGCCCTGCTTCACTTTTTTGATCGTCTCATTCTGTTCCTTCCGGCTGCGGAAACGGCTCAACACCTGGATATTGATCGGGTAATTGGCGAAGCGCTCCCGGAACGTCTCGTAATGCTGCTGGGCCAGAATTGTGGTCGGTACCAGCACCGCAACCTGCTTGCCTTCGATCGCCGCCTTGAATGCAGCGCGAACCGCCACTTCCGTTTTCCCGTAACCGACGTCACCGCATAAGAGCCGGTCCATCGGCCGGTTCTGCTCCATGTCTTTTTTGATTTCGGTAATGGCCCGAAGCTGATCGGGGGTTTCATCATAAGGGAACATGTCCTCGAATTCCTGCTGTTCGGACGTATCCTTCTCAAATCCGTACCCCGGCGCAGACTGACGCTCGGCATACAGCTTGATCAGATCGTCGGCGATATCCTGAACGGAGGAACGAACCTTGTTCTTGACCCGCGTCCATTCATTTCCGCCCAGCTTGTAAACCTTCGGCTCCTTATCCTCGGAACCTACATATTTCTGGATGAGATCGATCTGTTCGATCGGAACGGACAGCTTATCGCCCCCAGCATAGAGAATATGCATGTAGTCCTTATGGATTCCGTTGATTTCGAGCGTCCCGATCCCCATATATTTCCCGATGCCGTGGTTTTGATGCACTACATAATCGCCGACCTTGAGCTCCGTATAACTCTTGATGCGCTCGGCGTTGTCCATATTCTTCGTGGTTTTGCGTGTTTTTCGCTGCTTTGAGGAGAACATCTCGCTCTCCGTAATAATGGCCGCGTGAACCGAGGGCATCTCGAAGCCGTTCTGGAGATGGCCTTCCAGCATAACCGGTTCTTCGATGCCGTAGTCCTGCAGAACCCGCCGCATCCGGTCCATCCGCTCCGCATCGCCGGCAAGCATCATGACCTGGACGCCTGACTTCTTCCAGCGTTCCATCTCGGCCTTGAGCACGTTCATCTGGCCATGGAAATCCTGCATGCCGCGCGTAATGACATTGACGATGTTCTGCGGCTGCATTCTCGGCACCTGGCGCAGGAAGATGGAGATCATCAGACTCTGGTAAGGATGCTGATAAATCAGCTCCTCCGTATCCAGGGACAACGGCAGATCCGGCAGCGATTTGCCGTTTTGCATCAGATGCAAATTCCATTCCGCTTCATCCCGCTCCAACTGCTTGGCTGTTTCCAGCAGACGGGCAGGCTCATCCATGATCAGAATCGTATCCTTCGGCATGTAATCGTACAAATTGGTCTTCTCCGGATACAACAAGGAGATATATTTATAGATTTCAGGGAAGTAGATCCGCTCGCGCAGCATTTCGACTTCCCGGTGTATTTCATCCCGCAGCCGGAGCTTGGCCTGACGGTCGCTCATGCGTTCAAGCTGCGCCTCCAGCAGGCGGACCACCGTATCCGCCGTGCGGCTGAGCCGTTCCGCATCCGCAATGATTTCCTTGCACGGTGTGATCATGACCTCCCGGACCTTGTCGATGGAGCGCTGATCCGTCGGATCAAAGGTTCGAATCGAGTCGATATCCTCATCAAACAGCTCGACGCGGTACGCCATGGCCGTTGTCATCGGGTAGAAGTCGATGATCCCCCCGCGGACGCTCATCTCGCCGCGGCGCTCTACCCGTTCCACGCGTTCGTACCCCATCTCGATCATCCGGTTGAGGAAGGCGTCCAACACGAGGGTCCCGCCGTCGTGAAGCACGATTCGGGCATCGGACATCACCTCGGGAGCGGGGAGAAGGCGGCGCACGCCGGAAAATGGCGCAACGACAATACCCCGGAATCCTCTTGCACAACGGACGAGCACATCGATCCGCTGCGCCAGAGTCTCGGGGCTTGAAACGGCCGACTCCGCCGCCACCAGTTCATTCGCAGGGTATAACAGCACTTGATCCGATGACAGCGCTTCCTGTAAATCATCTGCGATTTTCTGGGCTGAAAACATATTATGAGTGACCACGAGCAGCGGGCGCTGCTGGTCCTGGTGCAGGGCAGCCATTAAGATCTGCCTGGACGACCCGGAAAGACCGGAGATCAATTGCTCCCTCATGCCGGCATGAACGCCAGACGTTATGGATTTGAAGTCCGAATCCTTCGAAAATACATCAATAAGTGCTTGTAACAAAAGGGGCACCTCTCTTATGCAAAAGAAATGAATTTCCTAGACTCTATTTCTCATGGAATTTTAGACGATTGCCGAAAAATTATAACCGAAAAGAAGCCTTGAGCAAAACTGCCAAGGCTAAAGCAGCGGCAGGCTCTGCCGCTGTATGTCATCTACGAAAAAACGTCGTGTACCCCATTATACTCTCATTGCAGGGGGTTTGCCAAAAGGCTGAGTTCCGGATGGGCCTCGAGCGCTTCCCTGCAATGATCGCAGGTTACCCGAACCATCACTTCTCCGTTAAAATCATACGCTATTATATCCCTGCGTTCCTCAGGGGTCAAGGAATCAAATCCGAGACGGGCTTCGGATACATCATGGGAATCGATGCGGCCCTGGAACGCTCGACAATGTCTGCAAACATAGGTTATCGCCATCATATGCCTCCTGAAGGTCGTATATTACCTTCAGTATGTCCGGATTTCCCTTGTTTAAGACCCGGATGTCCCCATTATCGAATGCCTCGGAGTCATCTTACCGGGATACTTCATCTATGTTCCTCATCTATGTTGCTCTTCTACGACTTGTTAAACTTCGCCATAGTCTGCTCAAAGGTATGACCCAAACTGAATTCCAGTGCGTCACAGGTCTCTTCCACCATGTGCTGCAGCTGTTCGCGCTCCTTCTTCGGGAACGTCCCGAGCACGTAGTCGACAATCGCATAACCCGGCTCGGGTCTCGAAATGCCCATTCGAACCCGGTTGAAGCTCTGGGTCCCGGTATGCTGAATGATGGACTTGATGCCGTTATGTCCTCCGGCGCTGCCCTGATACCGCAGGCGGATTTTACCGACGACGGTATCCAAATCATCATAAACCACAATCATGTCTTCCAGGCTCACCTTATAATAATCCATATAAGCACGCACAGCCTCGCCCGAGAGATTCATGAACGTCATCGGTTTGATCAGGACGGTTTTGGTGCCGCCAATCATTCCTTCGGCGATGACCGATTTGCACTTATTCTGATTGAACTTCAGGCCATGGCGCTCTGCGAGGGCATCCAATGCCATGAATCCAACATTGTGGCGTGTCTTCTCATAATTGGGACCGGGGTTGCCCAGTCCGACAATCCATTTCATCACAGGTTGATTCCTTTCACGATTTATACTTTCTTCTTTGCGCATTTCTGAGTACAATATGAACAAAACCTATTGGCGTTATGCCCTCATAAGAAGGTGAATCGGCATTGAAAGCTTTCGAACAGAAATTAACGCATCACAGCCATTTTCAATACCATATGAAGCATGGCATCCCTGTTCAGGTCTATGAACTCGGTTGTCACATCGACGTGGGTCTGATCACTGCGGTCGACGCCTATTTTGTCGAGCTTGAGGGAACGCTGTACAACCGGAGTACGTTCACTTTCATCTCCAGGCCCGGATACTGACAGGGGATGGACGTCGCCCTGATATTGGCAGGTCATGATTTTGAAAACGTTTTCTTGATGGCTGTCCATCTGCATCTGACAAGGGCCGTAATGCCGTCATAGCCGACAAGGGCTACATTTCCCTCATGAGGAGATGTAACCCTGCCTTTTACACGGTTTATTATTCTATTTCAAACAACTTGCTGATCGACAATTCCTCGTGAACCCGGATGATGGCTTCACCCATCAACGGAGCAACCGACAGTACCGTCAGTTTGCTGCTAGGGTTCGGATTGGTGATCGGAATGGTATCCGTTACGACAACTTCCTTCAGCGGGGAGTTTTCCAGACGCTCATGGGCAGGGCCCGAGAGAACCGGATGCGTACAGCACGCATAGACTTCCTTCACGCCGCCTTCCATCAACGCATTGGCACCCAGCACAATCGTTCCGGCGGTATCGATAATGTCATCGATCAAAATGGCGGTCTTGCCTTCGATATTCCCGATAATGTTCATGACTTCACTGACATTCGGCTCCGGCCGGCGTTTATCGATAATCGCCAGCGGGGCATTCAGAAAATCAGCAAGCTTTCTCGCACGAACCACGCCGCCGTGATCCGGAGATACAACGACCGGGTTCTCGATCTGCTTCGAACGGAAATATTGGGCAAGGATCGGCACGCCAAGCAAATGATCCACCGGAATATCGAAAAATCCTTGAATCTGCATCGCATGCAGGTCCATCGTAATGACGCGATGAGCCCCTGCCTTTTCGATCAGGTTGGCAACCAGCTTAGCGGTGATCGGATCCCGCGAACGCGCTTTACGGTCTTGACGGGCATATCCGTAATACGGAATAACCACGTTGATGCTCTTCGCGGATGCCCGCTTGAGCGCATCCACCATAACCAGCAGCTCCATCAGGTTATCATTCACCGGCAAGCAAGTGGACTGCACAATATAGACATGACAACCCCGTACGCTCTCGGAGAGCTTAACTTGAATCTCGCCGTCACTGAAGCTGGTTGTATGCGACTCTCCCATCGGAATGCCGATGTAATCAGCGATTTGATGGGCAAGTTTAGGATTGGAATTACACGTGAATATTTTTAATTTAGAATCAAGATAAGTCATAGAATAAAAACCCTCCGTGCTGGTTCGTTGAATTAGGCTATCCGATCACCGCTTCTTATCTTGGAAAAGAGAAGCAGGGATAATTACGATTTCTTGTTCTTCTTGGCGATGGCGCGTGCCCGGATCTTCTCTGCGTACCCTGGCTTGTTCTCCTGACGCTGTCTGGCGATGGCCAGATCATTGTCCGAGACGGAATGCGTAATGGTCGAGCCTGCAACAACGAATGCGCCCTTGCCCACCTTCACCGGTGCAATCAAATTCACGTTGCTGCCGATAAATGCATCATCTTCAATCTCGGTAATGGACTTATTATAACCATCATAGTTGACTGTAATCGCACCGCAGCCGATATTGACGTTTTTGCCGACTTTGGCATCGCCAACATAACTGAGATGGGATACCTTAGAGCCGTCGTCAATCGTCGCGTTCTTCACTTCGACGAAGTCGCCCACCTTCACGTCAGCTCCGAGTTTTGCCCCCGGACGGAGATAAGCATAAGGCCCTACCGAGGTTCGGGAGCCGACTTCAGCGCTGCTGAGCACCGAATGTTTGACGCTGGCACCATCCGCGATAACGGAGTCCTCGATGTCGGTGTCCGGCCCGATGACGCAGTCTTCGCCGATTACCGTGTTCCCTTTCAGAACGGTACCGGGATAAAGCACGGTATCCGAACCAATCTGAACGTCGGCTCCGATATACGTAGAAGTCGGGTCAATGATGGTAACACCGTTCAACATGTGCGAGCGGTTGATGCGCTCTCTCATGAAGCCTTCGGCTTCCGACAATGCCAGACGGTCGTTGACGCCAATCGATTCGGCGTAGTCATCCGTCTGATAAGCAAGCACGGTCTCGCCGGCTTGTTTCAGGATGCCGATGCAATCGGTCAAGTAATATTCCTGCTGCGCATTCTGGTTGGTTACGTTATCCAGTGCAGCAAATAGCTTTTTATTGTCAAAGCAATAGGTACCGGTATTAATTTCAGTGACGGCGTCCTCTTCCGGACTGCAATCTTTCTGTTCGACGATCCGAAGCGCGCTTCCATCCTCGCCTCGAATGACCCGGCCGTAGCCTTTCGGGTTATCCATATGCGCGGTGAGCACCGTGGCGGCCGCGTTGCTGCTTTCATGAAGCTTCAGAAGATTCTCCAGCGTCTCAGACGTCACCAGCGGAGTGTCCCCGCAAATGACGATCGTGGATCCCTCTTCACCGCCAAGCAGTTCCTTGGCTTGCTTCACGGCGTGACCCGTTCCGAGCTGCTGCTCCTGCAGAACATACTCGGCTGCGTCTTGCAGATAGGTGCGAACCGCTTCCGCGCCGTGGCCAACGACCACAACACTGCGTTCGCAGTTCACCTGCTGTACCGTTTGGACCACATGTCCGACCATCGGCTTGCCACAAACAGGATGCAGCACTTTATATAGTTTGGATTTCATACGTTTGCCCTGCCCAGCGGCGAGCACAATAGCAAATCTTTTCAAGGGCCATGCCTCCTCCTCTTGAACTCACTACTGAATATATATCATTCTACAAAAAAAGAAAAGAGAGCCATAGGTATGGCTCTCTTTTCCTTGAACCCCAATTATAAAACTTAAGCGCCTTCTTCAATCACTTCTTCTTCAGTAGCCGCTCGCTCATACTCGGCCAATACAGCCGATTGAATCTTCTCGCGGGTACCGGAAGAAATGGGATGGGCAATGTCGCGGAACTCTCCGTCAGGAGTGCGTTTGCTCGGCATTGCAACAAACATTCCATTGTTTCCGTCGATGACGCGAATGTCGTGAACGACAAATTCATTATCGATGGTAATGGATGCGATTGCCTTCATTCTCCCCTCAGAGTTAACACGGCGGAGTCTGACATCCGTAATTTGCATATGTGTTCACCACCTTTTTCCATCAGAGACTTGGTGTATAATTCCACACAGCAAACCCGAAATCCTTCTTTTTTCTACTACAAAATGTCCTAAAAACAGGAATTTTTTTTAGAATGTGATATTTTCGACAGACTTCGTGCCGATTCGAATGAAAACGCTATTATATCGACAAAAACCGCGTGCCTAGTTTTCGAAATAATTACCAGGTTTGACGGTAATTCTCTTGGTTTTGGAGTCTACGTCGCTCAAAACCGCGAGTGAAATATAGTCCTCCAGGAGTCTTTCCTCGGTTTCTACCGATCCCGATTCCACGAGGACCCCGACGCCTGCGACTTCGGCATTAAATTCACCCAGCAGATCGACCATCCCCTGAATGGTGCCTCCTGCCTTCATGAAATCGTCCACGATCAGCACCCGGGAGCGTTCCTTGAGCGCCCGGCGGGATAAAGACATCGTATGGATGCTCTTGTGCGAGCCCGACACATAATTGATGCTTACGGCCGACCCCTCCGTCACTTGATGGTCCCGGCGAACTAGTACGACCGGCAGGTTCAATTGCGCCGCCGTCGCATAGGCCAACGGAATTCCTTTGGTCTCCACGGTCATGACCACATCGATCTCCCGGTCGGAGAATGCCGTCGCAATGATCTTGCCCGCTTCGTTCATGAGCGTAGGTTGTCCGAGCAGATCGGACATGTACAGGTAGCCGCCCGGCAGAATCCGATCCGATTGCTGAAGCTGCTGGCACAGCTCCTCCGCAAAGCGCAGGGCATGGTCTCTGCGCAGCTTCGGAATGTACCTTACCCCTCCGGCCGCGCCGGCCAGCGTCTGAAGCTCTCCGAGCCCCTCGCTCTCAAATACGTCCTTAATGATCGCCAAATCCTCGCTAATGGACGACTTGGCTGCTCCATATCGCTCGGCGAACGTTGTCAGCGGAATCAGCGTATGCGGTTTGGATAGTAAATATTGGGTCATATCGACCAATCGTTCGCTTCGTTTTAATTTTTTCACCTAGGGTTCCTCGCTAAATCCGAATATTATATGTTAAATATAACACTTTTGTACGTATTTATACAACTTTGATTGCAATTCGCCCCCGAATTGTCAATTCCAACCGTTTCTAAGTGAGCAGGCGAACGGCATACACTTCCTTGCAGAAGCCCCGAAGGCCATTGTAAATCCGGGCCACCTTGGATTCCTTGGAGACCAGCCCGAAGACGGTAGGACCGCTGCCGGACATCAGCGCGCCGTCAGCGCCCAATTTCAGCATACCTTCCTTCAGCTGCTGAACTTCCGGGTGCATCTTCAAGGTGACTTCTTCAAGCACGTTGCCCAGCGACTGGCACATCTGCTGGAAGCTGCCCTGCGCCAGCGCGTCCACCATCCGCTCAGCCGAGGGATGGGACTGAATTTGCTCGCTGCGCAAGCGGCCATACACCTCCGCCGTCGACACATTGATCGGCGGCTTCGCCACGATCACCCAGCATTGCGGCGGATTCTGGATCGGCGTGAGGACTTCGCCGCGCCCCGTAGCCAATGCCGTGCCGCCGGTCACGCAGAACGGCACATCGGAGCCGAGCTCGGCTCCGAGGGCGAGCAGCTCCTGCTTAGGGATACCGAGCCCCCAGAGGCGGTTCAAGCCGCGCAGCGTTGCCGCCGCATCGCTGCTGCCTCCTGCGAGTCCCGCGGCAACGGGAATTTTTTTGTCCAGGTGGATATGTACACCCTTCTTCACGTCGTAGCGCTCTTTGATTAGTCTTGCTGCCTGAAAGGCCAAATTCTTCTCGTCCAGCGGTATGTATCCTGCCTGCGAGGTGATGATGATGGTGTCCCGCTTCTGTTCGGACATTTCGAGCCGATCGGCGAGGTCGATCATCGTCATGACCATCTCTACCTCATGAAAGCCGTCAGGACGTTTATGGAGTACATCCAGCATCAAATTGATTTTGGCCGGTGCTTTTTCGTATATTTTCAAGAACGTTCACCTATCCTTAGCTTTTCCCATATGCTTGAACTTAACATATTCGAGGAAAAACATCTAATGCCTCTATATTATCAAACTCAGGCTTTGAAGTCATGGGACCGTTTGATGACGTTTACGATGCACCGGCTTTAAGAAAAACGCCTATCGACGCGAATAACGTAAGCTGTTCCTGCGAGTCAGGAAGCTAAAGATGAAACAAACAGGGCCTTCCGCTTCATCGGAAGACCCTGCTGCGATGCGGCCATACTCTTACAGGTCGGATTTGCGGGCTGCCCGCTCGGCGAGCTCAATCGCCCGTTTTACCATGTTGCCGGCATCCTTGGCCTTAATGCCTCCCCAGCCCTCTTTTTCCACGGTGTCGTAGAATCCCAATTCTTTAGCCAATTCGGTCTTCAATTGATCGGACATGATGCTTCGTCTTCTTCTGCTCATCAATCCCGCCTCCTTGGAAAATGTATTGAGTATGGCATGAACAGCATCCTGCGCGCAGCGGCCTTCCATGGGCCTTACGCATGCTTAAGTCTCCGTCACCGCGTATAGAACGGCTGGGATAAGCTTCGCGCAGCTTTAGTATGCGTTCAACCCGTCCTTGTCATCCCTCCGGAAGGATGGCAACAAAAAACAGCCTCCCTGTAAGCGGAGACTGCTCTCATGACGTATCGTTATGACTTGATATAGGTGATTCGCATCTCGTTGTCGTCACCGGTGACCATGATCTCCACGGTTTCGGTCAAAATATCCGCATAACTGTAAGACACACGTTTAAAAGTTTGCTGGTCTTGGTCCAGCTTCACAATGAAAACAGAAGGGTACGTTTCTTCCAAAACACCAGTACGCTCGACGGTCTTCCGACGGCCACCGTTTGCCCGAAGCGTAATTTTTTGCCCTAAATGGGCATCGAGACTGCGTTTGATTTCCAACAGCGCATTTTTAGCCATTGTCGACGACCACCTCTTTCCTTGTCCATTATACCGAAGATTACATCATTTGTCAATTCAAAAACATTAATTATATCAGCATCAAAAATATATTGTCAATGTATTTTTTTTGACCCTGCCATTCTCGCGCTCATTTGCTTTAATATGCGCTAAATTGACAAGCTTTATGTATTCTTTTTGACAACTTTCTTAACGAATGGAAAGGAAAAATAAAAAAACCCCAGCGAGTGGGGTTCTTCTTGGTTCATTTTCCAGCGGTTATTGGACCTCTGATCGAACGGATTAGGCGCCTAACTGACTGAAGGCGTAACCTTCAAGGTGGACAAATCCTGCAGCTTGGGCAGACCGATCCGGTAGCTGCCTCTCGTCTCAATTCCGCCTACGCCCTGGCTGCCGCTGATCGTATGATGGACCACGTCATGGATGTTCACGGTATCCCGGACCGACGTATAGGCCGCTTTAGCGGCGACGTAAACGGGATCCAGCGCATGGATGAGGATTCGCCCCGGCGAGCTGGCAAAATTGGCTCCAGCCTGCAGCAGCGCCTCAAAATGCGATTGGCACGCTCCGGCCACGATGACCAGGGAATCCAGGTTCCGCTCATATTGACGCGCCACCTGAATCGCCGTGACGAAGTTGTGGGAATTCTTATAGCTGTCCAGGCTATATAAATCGTATGGCTGACGTCTCTTCAGAACCCCATCATGCCCCGTGATCACAACGATATCAGGTCTTACCCGCGGAAGAAGACGATATAATGAATCGGCCATCCCCGACTCATTGATATAATGGCCTTCCGCTGGGACCCGAAGCTGGTTGTACAAGGTCATGCTCTTCTTCAGATATTGGGGATCTCCATCCAAATGCAGCACCTTGCCCGGCACGTCAAAGTATCCTTTATCCGCAAGCTGGCCGCCTTCAGTATGCCGCAGGCTGGCCAGTTGACGCTCGCTCTGCTCCTGTCTTTGCTTCTGCAGGCGGTCCAGCGATTCATTGGCTTTGATCTGCGCCTGCTTTGTTCGTTCGCTTAAGGTGGGATGCGGGACCGTAACCAGATCATCAACGGGAGCATCGGCCAGTAACCGGAATTCCGTCCCTTTGATGACGATATTGTTATTTTGCCGCATGCCTTCTACCCGGAACGTTACATCGCCGCCGTAGGATTTACGAACGACCAAGTCTCCCAAGTTCATCACAACATCACCCCTACCCTATGGTATGGGCTACTGTGACTATTGGTTCTTGTTCAGCGCCAATTTATCGCGCGGAGGCCATCCGTAAGCTCCAGAGACTCCCTGAACGGCTGCGTCAACGGATATTGGCGCCGAACAGCACGTTGCTAAGCCGCGCATACTCCTCAATGCTAAGCGTCTCTCCGCGCCGTGAAGGCTCGATCCCTGCTTCCTGCAGCAGCTGCTCCAGCCGTTCACGTCCCTCACCCGGGAAGAACCTGCTCTTCAAATTGTTGGCAATCGTCTTCCGTCGCTGTGCAAATGAAGCCTGGACCACCTCGAAGAAGAATCGTTCATCTTCCACGCGGACGGGCGGCTGTTCCCGGACCGCCAGGCGAATCACGGCCGACTCGACGTTCGGCTGCGGAATGAACACCGTGTGCGGCACGATGCAGACCAGCTTAGGCTCGCTGTAGTATTGAACGGCAATGCTGAGACTTCCGTAATCCTTGCTTCCCGGTGCAGCGGCCATCCGTTCGGCCACTTCCTTCTGAATCATCACCACGATGTTCTCCAGCGGCAGCTTCTCCTCCAGCAGCTTCATGAGAATCGGCGTCGTCACGTAATACGGCAGATTGGCAACCACGCTTACCTTCGATACGTCCGCGAAATCCTGACGGAACAGCTCATGAAGATCCACCTTCAGCACATCCCCATGATGAACCCTCACGTTCCCGTAGGGTTCCAGGACTTCCCTTAGGATGGGAATCAGGCGCTGATCGATTTCGACCGCGGTGACGGTTCCTGCCGTCTGTGCCAGCTTCTCCGTCAGTGCACCGATGCCAGGTCCGATCTCGAGCGCGCCTTTATCTTCATCCAGTCCTGCAGCTTCCACGATTTTATACAAAATATTCTGATCGATGAGAAAGTTCTGGCCCAGACTCTTCTTGAAGGAGAATCCATGGCGCGAGATGATCTCCTTCGTCCGTCTTGGTGTTGATATATCCTCGATCCGACTCATTAGCTAAACGCCCCCTTCTTCCAGCTGTGCAAGTGCTGCCAGAAATTCTTCCCGCGATATTTGAAACATGGCCAATCGTTTATGGAACTGCTTGCTGTTGCAGTATCCGATGCCCAGCAGATTACCCATCGCCATCCGTCTTGCCGCAGCCTCCGGGTGAGCCGATAATCCTGCCTCCAGCATATCCTCCAAACTGATCAGGCTCTCTGCACCCTCAAAAGACGTGTGGACCCGCTCCAGCGCGCGCCGGATCGCCTCTGGCGAGGCATTCTCCACGCCGATATCCCCTTTCCGGGTAGCATCCGCTTCCGGAATGAAGGCGTGCTTGCAGCCGGGTACGCCCTGATCCACGATTTTGCGGATTCGTTCACCCGCATGGTCAGGATCCGTCAATATGATAACGCCTCTGCGCTCCTGGGCAAGCGCTATGCGCTTCAGGATTTGTTTGTTGATCGCTGAACCGCCGGTTTCGATCGTGTCGGCTTCCACGGCCCGTTTAATGGCAACGGTATCGTCCCTGCCTTCCACGACAATCACTTCTTTAATCATGCGTTCGTTCTCTTCCTTCCCAAGCAGAGCAGGCCTGTACAACGTTAAGGCTCAACCCGTTTAGCCTTGATTACTCCGGTCTTAACAAAACAAAAGAAGAGGAAATATTCCCTCTTCTTGATCATCATATATTATAAGCTAAATAGTATAGCATTAGAATGGCAAAGTAAATTGGAATTCATGCGTCTAGTTCAATTCAGGTTTAACCGGACCGATCACGTAAACGGTGCGGCCGCTCTTCCGGCCGAAATTCATGGCCGATTTCAACGAATCGTAATAGACATCGATTTTGTTTCCTTTGATGGCGCCGCCCGTATCTTCAGCACGGCGGAAGCCGATGCCTTCGATGTAAACCCACCATCCGATCGGGATGATATTAGGATCAACGGCGATGGTGCGACCTTCCGTAACGCGTGTGCCGGATGCGGTACGCGTACCGATTCCTTGCTGTTCGGCGGAATACGCGGTCATCGACACGTTGTTCAATACCTTCTTGTATTTAAAATCAACGCCTGCGCGGGAAACCACGTTGTTCTCCACAGCCTTGGCGGTCGTTACTTTTTTCGTGCCGGACAATTTAGCCGGTGTAGCTTTTACATCGGTGGCTGCCGCCTGGACGATAACAGGCTTCTCCACTTTTTTCGTGCCTACGGCAATGATTTTATCCTTCGTTCTGCGTTCGATTTGTTGGGAGACCTTCGTCTTGGAAACCAGCTTGCCATTGTGGTAGACCTTCTCGTAATGGTTCACCATAAGACCAGACTCGCCCCGCTGAATGACGCGGTTATCGCCCTTTTCAAGCGATGGATCGGCCGTCTTGATCACGCGGAATTCGCGGTCTTCCGTTTCCTTAACTTTTTGCTTCGTGACGCGAACGACATGGATATTCATATTGCTGGTCAGCTTCGTGTCTTGCGACGGTTGTACTATATCTTCACCCTGGATCGTAACGCCAGCCTCTTTGAGTACATGATCAACTGTATCCTGGGATGTAAATATGGTTTTGGTTTTGCTGCCTACCGTAACGTTGACTGGAATAGCTCTGTCAATAATAATTCGGTCTCCGTCCCGGATTGCGCCGTTCAGGGGCATCGAAATTTGATCTTGGGGACTCAACGTGATCGCTTGCTCATCCAGCAATTCCTGCAGCAACGATCCACGTGTTTCCACCGTAGTGACCCGGCCGTCGACGACAAGCTGAACTTCCTTGCCTGCCTGGTCATGTACAACCAACGATATGAGAAGTGATACCGTAACGGCACCCATGGCGCCGAGCAACATCAGTTGACGCAAATTGTCATGCTTCCATCTCAATGCGTAAGACATGCTGGATGATTGTGATTCATGGGTTTCTTCAGGTTGAAAAATGCCCACTATTCCATCCTCCTTCATAGTCCCGCCGTCTAGGTAAACGCATGAATGCATTTGACGTGACTATAGCAATTTTTCTCACAGGGCGCCCTGCTATCTATCTACACCCTGCGTCAATTCCCGTCTTCCGTCCATCTGCCATCACCTCCTGTTTACCAAGAGTATGATGGACCCGTCTCCATTATTCAAAAATAAAAGAAGCCATTGAAAGAGTACTAGAGGCTCTAACGTGGCTTCCTGATGAATGAAATCATGGAAATGGTATGCACGAGATTTCCCCTCTTATTTCGCTTACGGAGTTAGCTGTCGGGTTCGGACGTAAGAGAGACGCCCTATATCCGGATGCGCGCTCATGGCGAGATCCTTCAAATTCACCCCAAAGACCCGAAAAAGAAATCAAATACAGCTTCGTGCATCCAGACCAGTATGCACCGCAGTATCGGTTCCCCCGTTCTCCAGAATTTCGGAGATTAAGCGAGACGGTTCATGAAATATTCGGCTGCGATCTGCACATCGCAGCTTCTTATCACTGAAAAGATGATATCCTGTTTGTATGCAGGTTGTAAAGCGACATTCAACCACATTTTCTCAAGTAAAAGGTTAAAATATTGTAATATCAACGCCTTTTCTGATTAAAAAACTTTAATTAATCGAAAATGCTCCCTTTTTCATGGCTTTTGCTCTTGTTTTCGTTAAATACCAAATCGTTCCAGCGCATTTTTGGTGGTAATTTGGGCCAATTCCTCATAGGACAACCCTCTAATTTCGGCCGCCGCCTCCGCCACCAATTTTACATATGCGGTCTCATTTCGTTTCCCGCGGAAGGGATGAGGTGTCAGGTAAGGCGCGTCCGTTTCGATCAATAATCGATCAAGCGGAACCTTTGCCAAAACCTCTTTGGGCTGCTTCGCATTCTTGAACGTTATCGGCCCCCCAAACGAGATATGGAATCCCATATCCAGGCACATTTTGGCCGTTTCCCAGCTTCCGGAGAAGGAATGCATGACACCGCCGACCTCGGAGGCTTTCTCCTCACGCAAAATGTTAACGATATCTTCATGCGCATCCCGGTTATGAATGACAATGGGCATGTTCAATTCCCGGGCAAGCCCGATCTGGCGCCGAAGCACGCGGTGCTGCACTTCCTTGGGGGACGTATCCCAATGATAGTCCAAGCCGATCTCCCCGATTGCCACCACTTTATCGTGACTGCATAAAGAGGCGATCCAATCCAGGTCCTGATCCTCCATGGTGATCGCATCTACAGGATGCCAGCCTACCGCTGCATATATAAAATCATAAGTCTCAGCCAGCTTCATCGTGGTCGGGATCGTCTCCCGGTTAAATCCGATATTGATCATCCGCGTAACGCCGGCTTCAAGCGCCCGCTGAATTGCAGCTTCCCGGTCTTCGTCGAATTGGGGAGCGTCCATATGAGTGTGCGTGTCGAACAGCATACTATCCACACTCTCCTTCCTGTCGTTTCTATGTCGTCTATTTTCCATTAGTTGGTTGAATGCAAGGGGATTAACGGTTGTCCTGTTTTGCCTGATTTAATGCTGTTGTTTGAAAACGTCGGCTATCGTCTCCGGCATTTGACCCAGGAGCGGGCCCACCTTCTCCTCCGGATAATAAAGATGGTACCGCCCTTTATGAATGCCGCTGATCGAGCGTACGATATCGGATACCTCCGAGATTTCCCTCAGCTCGTCATGCCGGTCCAGAAGGAGAATCTGTTTCTCGTTAAGCGGCATATCGGAATGAACCTTATCATAAGGAAGATCCGTTGGAAAATCAATCTCCAGGTCATATTCCGGATGCAGCCCCACCGCGCGGAACGCTTGGCGGATCCCGTCGATGGTTTCCAGATCGATGTTGTCGATTTCTACATATTTGTAGAGCTTTCGGTGCATGAAACGGCCGCATAATTCGCTAAGAAGCGGGTCTTCCTCCTCCGTCCATTGCAGAAAGGCCGTTTGAATCAAGGCTTCATCAAGACGCAGGTATTGTTTCACGCCGATACTCCCCGAAAACAACGCAGGCAGCGGTTCGATCATGAAACGGAAAGCATATCCACGGTCATGCAGCTCCTTGGCCCGGCGAAAGATTTGGCGCAGGATGATTTCGGAGCTTCGGGTGACGGGATGAAAATACACCTGCCAGTACATCTGATACCGCGACATGAGATAATCCTCCACCGCGTGCATGCCCGATTCCTTCACGACGACCCGATCGCGGTACGGCCGCAGCATCCGCAAGATTCGGTCGATATCAATCGTTCCATAATTGACTCCCGTATAGTAAGCATCCCTTAGCAAATAATCCATCCGGTCTGCATCCAGCGGACTAGTGACCAGATTCATGACAATCGGCTTATCGTAGGTTTTGTTAATAACGGAGGCGACCTTCTCGGGAAAATCGGAACCGAGCTCCTGAAGTACCCGATTGACGCAAGTATCTCCGAGCAGGATCCGGCATGTCCAATCCTCGTGGTTCATATGAAAAGCTTCTTCTATGGAATGCGAAAAGGGTCCATGCCCCACATCATGCAGCAGCGCCGCGCAGAGCGCAACTTGCCGTTCCTCGGCAGGCCAATCGGAATACCCTCTCCGTTCGAATTGAGAGATGATTCTTCTCGTAATTTCATAGACTCCAAGAGAATGGGAGAATCGGCTGTGCTCAGCTCCATGAAAGGTCAGGAAAGAAGTGCCCAACTGCCTGACCCGGCGAAGCCGCTGAAATTCCGGGGTATCGATTAACCGCCATATAATGTCGTCCTGCACATGAATGTAATTATGGACGGGGTCCTTAAACACTTTTTCTTCCGAAATGGGTGAATGCATTTCATCTCATCTCCTTCTCGTTCACGCTTTGGTTTTAGCCGATAAACACTTCTTTTGACATCTAATGTCGAACTGTGTCGAATAACGTAAAATCGCGCTTTCCAAATCGACAAATCCAAAATCGTCGTGAAAATTGGTTCGATTATGGTAATTCCGTTGCTATATAAGGCTTTTGTTCACTATACTTTCGTAAACAGGTTCCGATTTCTCAAAAATATAGGTTGACTGTTTTGGGAATCGTTGGTACTATAAATAACATAAAAACTAGAACTATGTCGAATTATGACTTTTTTAAATTATGGCGAGAGGGGCATTTATAAGTTATGATGAAATCAACAGGAATTGTAAGGAAAGTCGATGAGCTTGGACGGGTCGTCATTCCGATTGAGTTGCGCCGCACGCTCGGAATTGGTGAGAAAGATGCATTGGAGATTTATGTAGACGGCGAACGCATCATGCTTAAGAAATATGAGCCTGCGTGCATCTTCTGTGGTAACGCTGAGAACGTCACTTACTTCAAAGGTAAAATTGTTTGCCATGAATGTATCTCGGAAATCCCTACACCTGTGACAAATTAAGATTTTTAGTATATAATAGCATTATTACATTTTGTTAATTCTAACCTTTTTCATATCTCCTTGGTGCCTTCCTCGGCTATGAACCCGGCCGCAGGAGGGTCTTTTTTTGGGATTAAAGAATTATACGTTTTCAGTGAAGCGTATCCTTTCTTTAATCCCATTTATATGTTTTGGGGTCCCCGTAAAGTATTTGGAATAAGCATCGAAGCTTGGGTCCACTTTGTGGGGCTTTTTGTTTATCCCCCTTGGGCCAGGCAAGCCATATTCACGACTCCGTCAGGAGTGCGTTATAGATGTCCCTTTTCGATACGCCGCGATCACCCGCGGTTTTTTTCATGGCATCCTTGCGGCTTAGTCCTTCCCGCTCATAGTGCCCCACATGCTCCTCCAGCGAAAGCTCCTGCCACCAGGCATTTTTCTCTTTCTGCTCCTCTTCTGCACTGCCGGCTTCCACCACCAAACAATATTCGCCCAGCGGCGGATGCTCCGTGAGCCAGTCCAGGCATTCGGAAATGCTGCCGCGCACAAATTCCTCGTAGCGCTTGGTGAGCTCCCGTGCCAAGGTCACCTTCCGATTTCCCAGTACCTCCTGCAGGATCTCCAGCGTCTTCTTCACGCGATGCGGAGATTCATAAAATAATAACGTTCCCTGCGCCGATTGCAAAGCTTGCAGCTGTTGGACGATATCTTTGCGCTCCCGCGGCAAAAAACCGATAAACGTAAACCGTTCGGTCGGCAAACCCGACACGATTAAGGCGGATAACGCCGCATTGGCTCCCGGGATCGGAATGACCGAAATTCCTGCCTCAATCGCAAGCGAAACCAGATCACTGCCAGGGTCTGAAATCGCCGGCAGACCGGCATCGCTGACGAGTGCCACATTTTTTCCTTCTATTATATAACGTATGATTTCAGGACCGCTTGCCGCCTTATTATGCTCGTGATAACTAAACAGCGGTTTAGCCGGAATTTCGAAATGGGTCAGCAGCTTGCGTGACTGCCTCGTATCCTCTGCAGCGATAATATCGCATTCCTGCAGGATGCGTACGGCCCGGTACGTTATATCCTCTAAATTCCCGATCGGCGTTGCCACCAAATACAGCGAACCCGGACTTCCCGCTCCCCGGTCGGCATAACTCTGTTGCACAAGATTTCTCATTCTTTTGTCTCATCCTCATGTGTTCCATAGTAAATTTCCATAAAATCCGGTCCGTAATTCCCCTGCTCATCATACACAATCAGCGGTGGCTTCAGCCGAACCTCGGGCTTTCCGTCCCGAATGCCCTCGATCAGGACCATGTTGGCTTCCATCTTCACGCGCGGATGCACAAACCGGATGACCTTGGGCTCAATCCGGTATTTGCTCATCAGGGTGATAATCTCCGCCAGCCGCAGAGGCTTGTGAACCATGCTCATCTTCCCGCCTTGTTTGAGCAGCCTTGCACAGGACTCAATGACTTCTTCAAGCGTACAGTGAATTTCATGCCTCGCAATCGCCTGATGCTCATTCAGCTTCAAGTCGCTGCCATTCATCGGCATATAAGGCGGGTTGACCGTAATCAGGTCATACGCTCCATATCCTTTTTCCTTGTACAATTCCCGCAGATCGCCTTCATGGATCGTGATCTGGTCCTGAAGGTCATTCATCGCTACGCTCCGTCTGGCCATATCCGCAAGTCTGGGCTGAATTTCAATCCCCTCGATCGGCGCGCCTGTACGTGTCGACAGCAGAATGGGAATCACCCCGTTACCCGTGCACATATCCAGAATCCGGCCCCTGCGCGGTATGCTGGCAAACCTGGCAAGCAGGACCGCGTCCATGGAGAAGCTGAATACCTCTTCGCTTTGAATGATGCCGAGCTCATGGGTGAGCAGATCATCGATCCGCTCGGATGGTTGCAATAACACTTCTTTCAATTTCATGGTTTCAACCCTTTATCTCTATAATTCGTTATATCCCCGCTACTTTGGTGTGTAACTCTTTCCACCCTTGCCTGATGATATGAAATACGTAAATGGCTGCTCTTCACATTGCATGACAAGCAGCCATATGTCTCACTCGCGATCCTTACAGTATAACCTTTCGATTCTAGAAAAAAACCGTAGGCAGTTTCCCCTACGGCTTCTTATTTATTCAGAAAAGACAAGCAGAACAGGCAATCCCCTTCCGTCCGCAGATGTCCATAATAGACATTGCAAATGTGGAAGCCTTCATGATACAGCCGTGCCAGGTTATCATACCCCTCACCGACCACATCTTCATGTTCCTCATCCTTCACATGAGGCTGAGGTTGTAAAGCAACTGGGTTTTCCAATTCTGCCGGATTGACTTCCCTCTTTAAAATTTTCCGGAGCTGTTCATTTTCAAGACTGAGGCGATGGTTCTCTTCCAGCAGTTCCTTGATGACCAGCTTAAGTCCACCCAGTTCACTGTGTATATGTCCCATCTGTGTTTCCAACTCTTGAATGAGCACAAAAATGTTTTTCTTCTCCAAGTCTACACCCCGAAAATAAACATTCTATTGGACTATTTGATGACAACGTCATCCATTGGAAGTTCCTTGACCTTTCCAATTTCAAACAGCTGAACATGAACCGTCCGCTTATCCGCATTGAGCCCGACTACTTTGCCTTCTCCAAGCGAAGTAACGACCAGTTTCCCAGCGGATGGAAGCTCTTCTTTCACGCTTTCATAATTATCATGCTCAAACTTCAGGCAGCACATCAATCTTCCGCATAGCCCGGAAATTTTAGTCGGATTGAGCGATAGGCTTTGATCCTTTGCCATCTTGATCGATACCGGCTCAAAATCACCAAGCCATGAGGAACAGCACAGTACGCGTCCACAAGGTCCAAGACCGCCGAGCATTTTGGCTTCATCGCGAACTCCAATCTGGCGAAGTTCGATTCTTGTTCGGAATATGCTGGCCAGATCCTTAACCAGTTCACGGAAATCCACACGGCCTTCCGCCGTGAAGTAGAAAATGATTTTGTTTCGGTCAAAGGTAAATTCCACATCGACCAGCTTCATTTTCAGTTCGTGATCCCGAATTTTATTTAAACAGGTGGTGAATGCATCCTTCGCCGCTTGTTTGTTCTCTTCAACCACACGGGCATCGGAGTCACCAGCGATACGAATGACCTTCTTGAGGGGAAGGACAACGTCCGATTCACCTACCTCCTTCTTTCCTATCACAACTTGACCATACTCGATCCCTCTCGCGGTTTCCACAATTACGGATTGTTCCTTCTCCACTGGGAGGTCGAGCGGATCAAAGTAATATATTTTGCCCGCTTTCTTAAAGCGGACACCTACTACACTGTACAAAAATAAACCCCCTTGTGCCTGTACATATTGGCCATTCTTCGGGCCTGGGGGTGTGCTCACGCCGGAGTGTTACCGCCCAAACCCATCAATAACTGCTCTAAACTGAGCTGTCCATTGACATTATAGCGTAACTTCTTCTGACACTCTGCGGCCAAATCCATGTATGACACCCACTGTGCTGTGCTGCGGGCTGATGCATGACCAGAGATATACTCTGCCTGATCTATGAAAACGAGAGACTCTTTCCTTCCATACTGGACATGGATCATGTCCTTAAACCATAAATGAAACATACTGAACAATAAGTCCAGATGATCGGAGAGTTCGGTTTTGAACACTTTTTGACTCGCGGTGATCATCGCAGAGCCGCTGCGGTTCAAAGACTCCTTCCCTAATTGTAACACTACGTTTCTAATTTCTGCAAACCAATTCTCATTCAATATTTTCCTGCACTCGTCAAGCCCGGATGCCAGATGAACGGCACAGCGTACAAGCGCGGCAGGATAGCCCTCACCTACAAGGACCTTTTCCATCATCTGCGGATCGAGTGCCCGAAACGGGACTAACTGCGATCGCGATTGAATGGTGGGCAGAAGGGCTTGTCCATTCTCGGCAATCAGTATGGCGACGGCAGGCGCCTGCGGCTCCTCAAGAAATTTCAGCAGGCTGTTGGCTGCCTGCGTGGTCATCTTCTCCGCACGGTCAATAATATATACCTTGGGGTTCCGATTCTCCGATCGATAGGAGAATATCCGCTGAAGATCGCGGATCTGATCGATCTTGATGCTGGCCCCATCCGGCTCGACCATCGTCAGATCCGGATGGTTGCCGTGCTCCACCTTGCGGCATTCCAAACATTGCCCGCAAGCATCGTCTTCCCGTTCCGTACAAAACAATGCCTTGGCAAACGTAAGCGCCGTCTGCATCTGTCCGGCACCGTTCGGGCCGCTAAACAGATAGGCATGACTGACAGCATTACGGCGCAAGGCATTTTGCAGCAGTTGCTTCGCAGTCTCTTGACCTACGATATCGTTAAAAGACATATGTCCTCACCTTCTACCAATCCTTCATGATCCTCTATGACGGAACAGTCCATCATTTCAAGTAAACTTTCTTACGCTTGCGGCTAGAATACAAGATTGATCAGCATGCCCCGGATTTCCCCTACCTTGTTCAGCAGATCAATTCTCCCCTGTTCCGTATCCAGCAGCTCATCCGCCATCTCGAGCAGCGCCGAATCGACCTCATCGATTACGTTATAGCGCTTGCCGCGCCCCCGGCGGTCCCAGCCTCGCGTTTCCTTCATTTTTACGCCGCGACGAACCGTTTCTTCCAGGAAGCGGCGAACCATCAATTTATATGCCTTTAACTCCCGGACGGTCATTGCTTTGGCCAAACGATCCCCTTGCATTGCAATTTCACGCATTTGACGACTCAGCTCTTCATGGGTCGCACGTTCTCCCTGCTGCTGCATCATATCCGAGAACGATCGCTTCTGAATCGGTCTGGCGTTGCCATCCGGCACCGTGATTTCGCTTTTCATGGGCCGAAAGCCCGGATTGATCTTCACCTGAATCCACCGCCTATTGCGTTATTTGTTGCATCTAATAAAACGGAGGCATCTGGTACGTTCATATCGAACAACCTATGCCTCACGTGAACGTACCTTGAAATGGTTATCTTGTCAAGCGATTCGCCGACAATGATCGAAATACGGGGTGCTTGATCCGGAGTCCATCTACAATATCCATTTATGAAAGATCATCTCCCGATTGCAGCGATCTACGGTAACTATTTTTATTATGATACAGAAGTGGTTCAGAAGACTTTCAATACAGGAGAACACAGCCGTCAAATATCCCAATAAAAACATCCGTTACGTATCTATCGCAGATCTAGAGAATGAATTTAGAAATGCTCGAAACGTTCTACAGGGAGTACAAATACCGTTGCGCCGCCAACCTGCACTTCAACCGGAAGCGGCAAATAGGAATCGGTTGTACCGCTCATAGGGGTTACCGGAGTGACCAACTGTTCGCGGACCTTACAGCTTGTGCGAATGACGCTGAGCACACTTTCAACCTGTGAATCGTCTACCCCAATCATAAAGGTGGTGTTCCCCGCCTTCAGAAAGCCGCCCGTACTTGCAAGCTTTGTCGCCCGAAAGTTAGCTTTGACCAATGCGGCGGAGAGACGGTTGCTATCTTTATCCTGGACAATCGCAACAATCAATTTCATGGTAAACCCTCCTTGTTTATTTTGGGCATCGTATGCCCTTAACACTACTTATTTGACAAACAACCTCAAAAATCCTTTAATATCGCGTCTTCCAAGTGGCGATTCATTTCCCTTTCGACCTGCGCGGGCGTCTTGGAAGCATCCACGATGCGAATTCGATCCGGATTACGCTCTGCTACCAATAGATAGCCTTCCCTAACTTTCTCGTGAAATGTCAGGTTCTCCATATCCAGTCGATTCCATTCCCGTTCTGCATTCGCCGCGATCCTTGACAGGCCGATCCTCGGCTCGATATCGAATAACAGCGTCAGATCCGGCATCCGGGTATCAATGGCGAACTGATTGATGCTCCATACCTCTTCCATGCCCAATCCTCGCGCATACCCCTGGTAAACCAGGCTGCTGTCCACGAATCGGTCGCATAGGACGGTCAAACCCTGCCTTAATGCCGGCTCCACCTTCTCCACAAGATGCTGGCGGCGGGCTGCCGCGTATAACAATGCTTCTGTGCGTGCATCCATCGCGGTGTGCTCCGGATCCAGAATAATGGAGCGGATCTTCTCGGCGATGTCTATGCCTCCGGGCTCGCGGGTAATCAGATACGGGATCGAATGATTCTGCATAAAGGCGGCGAGTCTGCCCATCATGGTCGTTTTACCGGAACCTTCTCCTCCTTCTACGGTAATAAATAGTGGTCTGCGATTATTCATAGCGTATCCTGCTTTCATCATTTGTTGATCATATGCCCCAAGTTTTACGTACCGGCGCATAACGGAGGTTTCCATCCTTTACGTTTCCTTGTAAACGACAATGGTTTGCAGCGTGGGATCGGTTATTCCTTGACACTTGGCCCCGGCCATCCTCAATGCCAGCATTCTCTGTTCCATTTCTGCTGTTATGTCTTCGCCGGGGTATAATATCGGAATGCCTGGCGGATACGGAATAACCATCTCTGCCGCCTTTCGCCCGGCGCTCTTTGCTAGCGGCACCGATTCCAATCGCTCCTTGTCAATCGGCTTAAGCGAGAAAGGGACTGGAGCTGAATATGGAGCCTGTCGCAGCAAATTGTTCCACGTGGAAACATCGGAGACCGAACTTTCTTCAGTTAACAAGTTAGCATCGACATTGAAGTGAGAAGAGCCCTCATTCAAGTGGATCCCCGGCCGCTCGTACCTCGCGAAATCCCCCTGTTCCCGCAATTTCCGGATCAGTAATTCCGTATCTTCCGCAGCAGTGCCTGGTTCCATTCCGGTCTCATCTGTCTTCTCCCCCTGCTCTACAATATGCACAAGAGCCCATAAGACGTGATTCGCATCTTCGCGGGTCGATCCCAATGTAAACAATAAGACGACGCGCAGTTCGTCACTCATCTCCGGCACGCAGCCGCGCGCTTCCAGTGCGCGCTGTAGTGCATACCCGCTAAGGGCCCCGGTGCGGTCATAAATGACCGCCTTGAACGGGTCCTGGCGGGTGTACGCCGCGGCGGCTGTGCCCGCGGCGCCTTCCATGGGCTGCGGCGGCTGCAGCAGCCCGAAGCGCGGCAACTTCGCGAGGCCGCGCCGGAAGGCATCCACGGCGGCTAGGCCAGCCGTGAAGGCGCCTGCGCCCTGCGTGTGCAGCAGGCGCCGTGCCAGATCCAGCGAAGCCATGAGCGGGTACGAGGGGCTGGAGCTTTGCACCATCGCCAGCCGCTGGCGCAGCAGGCTTCGGTCGAGCAGCCCGCCCTGTACATGCAGCATGGCTCCCATCGTCATTGCGGCTAACATCTTGTGCGTGGATTGGACCACGCCGTCCGCGCCGCATGACAAAGCATTCATCGGCAGCTGTGGATGCTGCCCGTAATGCGCTCCGTGCGCTTCGTCCACCAGCAGCGGCACTCCGCGCTTATGGCAGGCCTCCGCCAGCGGCCTTATGTCGCTCCCCATCCCGTAATAGTTCGGCATCGTGATGATCGCTCCCTTGGCCTCAGGGAAGGCCTCAAGAGCCGCTGTCAGCGTAGCTTCTGATGGGGCAACGGCTAAACCGCTCTGCTTGTCCAGCTCCGGCTGAAGAAACACCGCCCTTGCACCAGCCAGCATCAATCCGTTCAACACGGACTTATGTACGTTCCGCTGCACCAGCACGAGATCGCCCGGCTCACGGCATACCGTCAGGATCAGCGCCAGATTGCCGGCCGTGCTTCCGCCCACCAGAAAAAAGCTTTCTTCGGCGCCAAAACAATCGGCAGCCAGCTCCTGCGCTTCCTGAATCACGCCTTCCGGATGAAATAAATCATCGGTTCCGGTGATTTCCGTCACATCGATGCGCATCGCCTCTCGCAGCATCTCCGCTGCGTCACCTTCTGCCCCGTATGCCCTGCCGTTCTTATGGCCGGGTACATGAAAAGATGAAGCCCCGCGTTCCCGGTATAACCTTAAAGCTTCAGTAAGTGGGGCACGCTCTCTATGTGTAGTCATCGACATATCCCTTCGGATTACATTCTCTAACCTATTTTAACGCAAATTGAAACCTACGCCTACGTTTCCATGCCCTGAAAATCCTCTCTAAACAAAAAAAGGCCCTTACTTCAGGCCCATTTAACACGCGTACCCGCGCCTATGCATTCTTCGGCATCGCAATCTGTTTTAATTGACGGATAAAAAAATGATATTTGGCATCTTCCGCACTGGTATGGACGATTTCCGATTCACATTCCTCGCATACGAATTGCGATACAATGGTGATTCCATCGGTCTTCGACTGATTGCATATGATACACACGTGTTCGGTCAATTCTTCCATAACCATCCCACCTTGATCCTTTTCCTATTAGTATGACACAGTTTCTATTATTTTAAACCTTTTCATAGGATATCTTTCTACGCTTTATTTATATGTACCCCTTGATGGCCTTGTGTCTGTACCTTTTTTTTCAGCTTAATAAAAATATGATTTTGTCCGATAAAAACATAAAAGACTAAAACTTCTCGTCTATCGAAATTTATCTTCTATTTAAAGGGGGACGGCATAGCCCAATGGCAGATCCACACGGTCAAGCCACCTTTTATCACTACCGCTTAATCAAGAAAATCCAGTTTTCCAAAAGCTTGCTCATCCTCTACTTAAGTCTGCCTTGGCTTGCTGCAGCTGCAGGGACCCTATGGGTGTCTCCGTACATTCTGCTCTATATGCTCATCGCTTTTCCGCTTATGTTATGGATCCAGTACGTTATCGGTCATACCGTGCTTGTCCTTCTGGGAACAGGCTATCGGAAGCGCTGGCGCTTCAGGCTGAGGCTGCCTTGGCTTGGTTATATCCCAGATCAACATGTCAGCCGTCGCGTATTCATGTTGGTGCAGTTCTATACCTGTTGGGTAGGGATAGTCTTAAGCGCTATCATGGCCTTCTGGTCATCGCTGCCGTTTGCCATTGCGATTGTGTTCTGGCATCTATGGCTGCTTCTTCCGCGAGCTTATACCATGCTGCGCCTGAGCGGTCAGCGCAAAGACGGGATGTTAAAAATGAATGAGCAGGATATCTCATACTACCAGCAATAAAGTAAAGGATTTTTCGTGTTTGAATTTATTACATAGCATTGTAACCATATTCTCTTGTACATGAAATAAAGACCTCATTCCGAAGCCGGAAGAGGTCTTTATTCATTCGCTTTATTGCTTTCCAATCCTTGTATGACTTGTTTCTTAAGCTGAGTAGGAACCGTGATTATGAGAAAATCGTCTTGCACCGACAGGTGGACGATACTTTTACCTTTTTCAAACACTAACGAAGACCCGTTGTCTTCAACTTCCTTCTGCTTCCATCCCCAGGACTCGATTTCATCCAAGTAAGGCTCAGGAATACTGTCGTCTTCCTTCAAGCCTGGAAGCGCATAGCGTACATAATCCAAGTCACTATTGCCTGTCGTCTGCTCCGTTTTATTCGCTTCCTTCGGAACCGGGAATGATTTCACATTCGCTGCCCCGTCAAAGGATTTCCAGCTTGGTTCCGTGGATGCCCCGCATCCGGATCCGATTAACAGTATCGTACCCGCACAGATCATTCCTGCCACATGCAGACCACTTTTACGCAACATGTCATTGTCCTCCTTCCCCCACAATAACCGGTCTCCAGATGAGTATTCATAGTTGGTTGGTTAATGGAGAACCTTCCAATCAGGCCTTCATTCCTATAGCCTGCGTAAATCGGTAAACACTTACCCGATTATGCCTAATTCTATTATACTGATTTTCGGCGTGGTATCGGTAACAAAATCTTCATCTGTTTACGTCAATTTTATGATCATGTTATATAACAGAAAAGCCGCTGGCACTTACGTTTGGTGCTATTTTAAGCGTTGGACCTCTTAATACGGCAAAGCATCAAAAGTCCCATAAACAAATAAAAACCACCATCGATTACATCGACAGTGGTTTTTCGCTTGGCGACGTCCTACTCTCCCGGGACCCTTCGGTCCAAGTACCATCGGCGCTGGAAGGCTTAACGGTCGTGTTCGGTATGGGAACGCGTGGAACCCTTCCGCCATCGCCACCAAACGTATATTCAGGATACGGCATCGCCAAATGCCGTGACCATCCTCCTTGCAAGCATAGCTTGTACACTTACAATTCAGTTTTGATCACCTGAAAACTAGATACGAAACGATATTTGCAGCACATTAGAATCCGTAGCATTCACCCGATGTGGTATCGGGGTCCCCGAAAAGTATTCGGCATCCGCTTCAAAGCTTTGCTTCACTTTTTGGTGATTTTGGATAAGCCCTCGACCGATTAGTATTGGTCAGCTCCATGCATTGCTGCACTTCCACCTCCAACCTATCTACCTCGTCGTCTTCAAGGGGTCTTACATACTGGGAAATCTCATCTTGAGGGGGGCTTCACGCTTAGA
>NZ_JAVFHM010000059.1:0-1330 GCF_041954005.1 Priestia sp. BR_2
TCTCCAATAACAAGCTTCCTTTGTTGATACAACTGTAATGAATTAGTCAAATAAGCGTTATTCTCTGACATTTTATCATAGGTACACTGATATGCACGTGCACAAAACGGCTTTTCAAAGAACAAGAAAAGGATGTTGAATGACCCCTATGGATACGCGTAAAAATGAAGGTTCTTTTAACTATCATTATTAAGCGAACTCTTTACTGTTTTTCTAATAAAAAAGGTTAATCAGCAAAAGCTAATTAACCTCGTTAAATAGTGCAATTTCACCCAGTTCTCTCAGGTGAACCGTCTCTTGTTACCTGCAAATTTCCGGAGCGTTTTAATTTGTTCCATCCTACTTTTGTTCCTTTTAATGCAGCTAAAACTGCCTTCCAAGCTACCCATAGTAATAAGTAGCGATACACAATTCTTTGTATCACTAGAGCAATCAATGGTTTACTGCTTATTCGCTCTACTCTAAAGGCCACTAAGCAAACAAGAAAATCAACAATAAAGTAGCATCCGTATAGAAGAACCGAATGTTTCACATCTCCAGTACATAGCCTCAAAACAAATAAAAGGTCTAAAAACGGTGCAAATAAAGGAAAAATAAATTGAAACAGCAGCATATTGGGAAGAGCCATAAAACCTAATGCTTTATGCTTGCGCCCTCCAAAAGCTCTTTTATGCTTCCACAAGCACTGTAAAGTCCCAAAGTTCCAGCGATGGCGCTGTTTGAGAAAGTCTTTACGCTTTTCCGGTGCTTCTGTATATGCACTTGCTTTCTCTTCAATTGAAATTTTATAACCGCTGCGCAATATACGCAGAGACATGTCTGTATCTTCGGCTAATGTATCGGCCGTAAAATATCCTAATTCTTGAACAAGTTTTTTTCGCCATGCTCCTATTGCGCCCGGAACAACCGTCACGCAATTAAGCATGGAAAAAGCACGTTTCTCTAAATTAAAACCTGACACATATTCAATATGCTGCCATGTTGTTAATAAATTACGGACATTTCCTACTTTGATGTTCCCAGATACCGCTCCTACTTTTTCATCGTTAAAGTGTCTCACCATAAGCGATATAGCTTCAGGTGAAATAATGGTATCGGCATCAATTGACACAATAATATCTCCTTGTGCTTTTTGGATACCCAAATTGACCGCCGCAGCCTTTCCTCCGTTTTTCTTTCGAAGAAGACGAAACTTGTCATTGTTTTTAAAAGCTTCAGTAACAGCCTTTGATGTACCATCTGTTGAACCATCATCAACCATAATAATCTCAAGGTTTTGATATGAACTCTTCAACACCGATTTAATTGTCCTGTTTATGACATTCTCTTC
>NZ_JAVFHM010000060.1:0-712 GCF_041954005.1 Priestia sp. BR_2
CTAAGATAATGCCACCTGTTTCAGGCAAATGAACATGAAGGCCAAGCATACCCCAAGCATGTCCGCTTCCAAAGTTCAAGACATTAATTCCTTCTGCCAGTTTAATGGTATCTTCGTTTCGTTTAATCGTTTTCCAATGAAGGTCATTTTTTATCCATGCGTCAATGTCAGCCCAAATATAAGCACCTTCTTTTTGATTGCGTGCATAAGACTGAAGGGTGCCGTTTAACTCATCTTCATGAACAATAACAGTAGCGTTAGTGAACAACTCTAAGCAGCCAGCATGATCCAGATGAAGGTGGGAAGCAACAACAAATTTAATTTCCTTAGGGTCCACCCCTAATTGTTCTAATCGATTCGGTAAATAACATTCTTCTGTAGCTGAGTAAGGAAACATTTGTTGAGTTGCTTCAGTCCAGCGCCCTTGTGGTCCCATTGATTCAGGATTGCAGGCTGTATCAAACAGAATTTTCCCTTCCGGATGATCGATTAATACAGTATAAATTGGAAACTCTATAAATTCCGTAGGTGCATGAGGGTTCTTAACAGTTGCTGGGTTATGCATTGCAAGCATCCAGTTTTTATCCATTTGCATCGAGCCGTTGTCCATCACATAAAGCTTTGGGTTAGGTTTGATAATATTACACATATAATAGCCTCCTAAACGTAGTTGAATTTTTGTTTGCGCTTTCAAAATAGCTTTATACTACAT
>NZ_JAVFHM010000061.1:0-550 GCF_041954005.1 Priestia sp. BR_2
CTGTAGCATTTAGACACGAGAGGCAGCACCAGGCTAGTAATCGCACCAAGATGAGCAGTAGCACCAAGACGAAAAAATAGCAACAAAACCAGTAGTCGCACCTAGACCACCAGTTAACAGACAACAGAACCCTTATTTCCCTGATTAACCCTCGATTCTTAGAACTAACGGACACAGCAGCACTTATTCCAGCAATAAACGGACTATTTGCCATAATATTCTTTGAATACCGTATCTGGTGTCCGTTAACCATCAAAAATTACGCCTATTCAGCTAAATAACGTATCCTCAGTCCGCTTGTCCTCGGGCGGTCAGACCAAGACCAGTAGTCGCACCAAGACCAGTAGTCGCCCAAGACCAGTAATCGCACCAAGACCAGTAATAGCATCAATACCGACCAGGCACCAAAAACACAGTTAGCATACACCAGCTACCATACCTCCCTGCAAAACCTCCGATTCACAGAACCAACTCACCAAGCACACCTGACAACCACAATAAAACATCATGATACCATTAGTTCGTTGTATACACGGACATGAGCGACGTA
>NZ_JAVFHM010000062.1:0-773 GCF_041954005.1 Priestia sp. BR_2
GCTCATAACCCGAAGGTCGCAGGTTCAAATCCTGTCCCCGCAACCAAATTATCTTTTATACATACTTGAATATATCATTACTATCCTTAGGCATAGCCTAAGGATTTTTTGTTTGGCTATATTTATAAACACTTGTTTAGGTTATGATATAAGATAGTGATGCAGATTAATCAGGAGGTTTTTTATGTTACAAAGTAATATTCAAACTTATATTGAAAAAGAAATGAACGTTCAGGGTCAATCTTTATCTCTATACCAGGAAGAAAAGGAATATGCGTTGCAAAAAGAGTTGGTATCGCAAAACCTGATGATAGAAGAAAAAGAGGCATCTTCACGTTTTAAAGATTCTTATATCGAAAGAGTAGATAAAGAAACGGACGAGCTGATCGCAGAAGAATCTCCTCTTTCGTTTTTAGATACTCCTCTTTCTTACTTGAAAGAACATAGAAGTGAATTTCTATATGTAGAATCAAAATGGTTTGAATTTATTAAGCTTGATGGATGTTCTTTTGAAGTGGATGATGTGTTTGGCACATATAAAGTATTAACGGGTTTACATATGCAAAAAAAATTCGGTTCTGTACTAAAACAATTTTTTGCTAAAGTGCTTAATGAAAGCCCAACAAGCGTCCAGCTTTTATTTAATGATAAAGATGGATTATGGGATGTGAATATTGAGTTAGATGCTATAAAAGAGTTTGATGAAAAAATGTCAATAGGTGAAGCTCTTGTTCTTACATATCGCTTTTTCTTTCATCTAGTGGAGTATGTAG
>NZ_JAVFHM010000063.1:0-522 GCF_041954005.1 Priestia sp. BR_2
GAAAAGTACAATAGATTAATTTACAAATAAAAAAAAGCCAAATATTCTATATAAAAAAATAAGGGTTGGTATGATATGTTCAAAGTCCCCAATCCTATTCACTATATACCTGTTATGATAGAGCATATCAATTACTAAATATATTCAATAAATAACCTTTTCGTAATTCAAAACTACGGAACAGGTTGTAATATCATTGTTTATACAACTTGAATTTAATAAAGAAGAGATGTCTAGTTATTATCCATTACTAAATATGATTTCATTGAGATATACAAGACGAGTATAGTTAGTAAGGAGGTAGCAGTCTAACCGGAGGATAAGCTTCTTTCCTAATTCTTTTTTATTATTACAATAAGTAAGAAGTAATTTTACTAATTGCCTTTGGTTTCCTCCCCATAACAGTAATCACGTTAATCTAACTAACATTCATTCCAAAAATAGACACTCTTCAAAGGATAAATCCAATTACCAAAAATGGACTTTGACTATCTTCCGTGTTTTACTTGCTTGACATATAGT
>NZ_JAVFHM010000064.1:0-532 GCF_041954005.1 Priestia sp. BR_2
ACTATATACAAAACAAGTTTACATAATACCTCTTTCCGGAGGACATCGCCAAAAAGAACCCTCTTGGGAGAAGGGTTCTAGATGAGGCCCTGTTTCTGCTTTATGCAGCTTTTTATACATCCTTGATCTAACAGCGATTTATCTTGAGGTGATTAAAGGCCGAATGTATAAAAAGCTCACCTTACATATATACGCTTGTATCTAAAGAATAGTATTTATTTAAAATTATAATACGATTTTTCTACCCATATATTCGATAAAAAATCCCTTTAAAAAGCTATCTCCCTTACAAAGCGAGGTGACCTTTTATTTTTCTTTCTTTCTTAATAAAAGCTTGTCCTCTAGCTTACATACCCACTTATAAAAGCATAGTAAGATAAGTAAAAGTACAGGATTAAGTATAGCTGAATACCATAAATGCCACCAACCATAATGAAAATATCCCCAAGGAGCTGGTAATAATGTAAGCATTTCATAAAGCAAAATAGCTATTAACCAAAAAATAAAATAAAAAACTTGCCTAGTGTAGCCC
>NZ_JAVFHM010000065.1:0-640 GCF_041954005.1 Priestia sp. BR_2
GTATTGAAACAGTAAAAAGCTCCAAAAATGCAATCGATATCCGAATTGATATGAATCAAAATAGTAAAGGCCAACGGGAAATACCTATCATACTATTTCGAGTAGCATCTAACAGTAGACACGTTATTCTTAAATTACTAACAGTCTATTCTGTTAGTAATTTTATAAAACTCTTACTGTCGATAAAGAAAAGGAAGAAAAAATAGAAAAGGCTGTTATGAACGGTGGGATGAAGGTTTATAGCATGTTAGATAAATCTGAATACCATATGGTGGATTTCAAAGTAAATTTAGGTATGGGGAAAGATGGACGTGTAAGACTTTTTGAAATTAATCCTCCTTAAATTCCTTTCCGTGTATCAACTCAGAATCATTCCTTGATTAGACAAATCGAATATGTTTCTTATCTTGCTTTAAATAAACAGCCACAACATGCATCACAGCTGGAAGTTGATAAAAAATGCTGGAAATTCTGAAACTAAAATAACAGTATGGAATAAAGTTTTGGATTATGTTTGGAATAATAAAGATCCTATAACGCATGGCCAGATGCAATATTGATAGTTTTATTAAAAATACCCATATCCATACTTTTATCTTTCTCTAAAAATATGTTTAACATCATGTTAAATGCCTATAGC
>NZ_JAVFHM010000066.1:0-810 GCF_041954005.1 Priestia sp. BR_2
GCTACTATCATTCGCGATTTAGGAGTAGAAGCCTACCCTCATAAGGCTGATGCGGCGACTTATGAGGGGGTCGAGAGTTTTTGGACCTTTGTAAGTGAACTAAAACGTCCAGTTGAAGCTGCTGTTCTTAATGTTGGTATAGGTCTTGGAGGGGCCTTTACTGAAACAGATCTTGAAGATGAGCTAAGGCTCATCTCTATTAACATCTCAGGAACGGTTCATATGGCAAAACGAGTAGTAAATCATATGCTCCCGAATGGTAGAGGTAGAATCCTCATCGTTTCATCCATATCTGCAACTCAGCCAACCCCTTATGAGACTGTGTACGGTCCATCAAAAGCATTTGGTTTTTCGTTTGCAGAGTCTCTGCGCGAGGAGCTACGCGAAACAGGAGTTACCGTCACAGCCCTACTACCTGGCGCAACAGATACCAACTTTCATTCTAATGCAGGAATGGATTCTAGCAAAATCGGCGCTTCAAAGAAAAATGATAAAGTTCTTGTGGCTAAACAAGGCTATGAAGCACTTATGAATGATGAAGACCATGTCATAGGTGGTGACGAAGAAACAAAGCAGCAAGCCATAGAGAATCGAACTACCCCTGAGACAGTGAAAGCAGCTCGCCATGCTAAACAAGCACGCCTTCAGAACTGAGTGTGTTCATCCTACAATTCATTCTGTGAATGATGTAGTTAAAGCCAAAGATTAGCGAGCAATTATACTCTTCAAGAGATGTGCATAATGCAATCCTTTGAAGAAGTAAAAAACCATTAAGTATAGACTATCCGCTTGCTCTTATACACATCTGAC
>NZ_JAVFHM010000067.1:0-968 GCF_041954005.1 Priestia sp. BR_2
GAATAATGAGGTATAATTACCTAAAAAAGGAAAATAAAAGATTACTTTTTACCTATTTTGTTTTTTGATGGATAGTTTTTTTATTGTCGATTAGAAGCAATTTGGGCTGTTTTTATGCCATCAATTAATTATTAGAATTATGAGATTAGATAGTATCAGAATAATAAAAATGACAAAAGGAGAGAATGACTTTGAATAAAAATACATTTGTTGACTATTTAGATCAATTTAATGTTTTGTCTCCTAATCACTCTAAAATATATGATGAATATACATACGATAAAGGTAAAGACTCGTATGTTTTTAAAATTGAAACCAAGGCAGAAACATATCTTTGTAATTTATTTTTAAATAATCCTCAAAGCATTATACTAACAGGAAATGCAGGGGATGGAAAGACTAGGTTATGTCGTTCCGTTTATAATTATTTTCACCAAGATGGTTTAGTAGATTGGCCTGAATCAGGAATACTCGAGGTGGATTTTCCGCAGGGAAAAATTAGAATGGTTAAAGATTTATCAGAACTGAAAGACGAAATTATCCTACAGGAGCTTAGTAGATTACAAGCAAGTATAAACGATAACCATGCAGATAAAATATACTATCTTATTGCTGCAAATGAAGGTAAATTGACTAAGTTTTTATCCCAACATGAACATTTATCCTCGTTGAAAGTGGAAGTTAAAAAACGTTTTAAGACCTATTTAGAAAATAATTCCACTTTTAGTGTTATCAATTTGTTAGATGTAACCTCATCATTATATGTTGAAAAAGTCTTAGATGAATGGAATAAAGAAAGTAACTGGTCGGTATGTGAAAGTTGTTCTAAGCAAAAAGCGTGTATTATAAACTTAAATCATAAAAGGTCTTCCAAAGATTTTGTGAAAAATAGATTGGTAGAACAATATAGGTTTCTTGACTATTTGGGCACCCACATAACTATGCGTGAAATGCTTATACATATTAGT
>NZ_JAVFHM010000068.1:0-854 GCF_041954005.1 Priestia sp. BR_2
TCTACACCACAGTTCCACGAGGCACTATCGCTATTGCGATATAAATTGGTTGCGGGGGCAGGATTTGAACCTACGACCTTCGGGTTATGAGCCCGACGAGCTACCGAACTGCTCCACCCCGCGTCATTAAAAGGGTTGCTGCAATGGTGAAAAATCATGGTGGAGGCTGAGGGGATCGAACCCCCGACCCTCTGCTTGTAAGGCAGATGCTCTCCCAGCTGAGCTAAGCCTCCGTAACAAAGCGACTTTTATCATAGCAAAATCTGATATAAGAAGCAAGTGTTTTTTTAATAAAGTGGTGACCCGTAGGGGATTCGAACCCCTGTTACCTCCGTGAAAGGGAGGTGTCTTAACCCCTTGACCAACGGGCCTTGCTTAAAATAATAGTGGCGGAGAGAGAGGGATTCGAACCCTCGAGACGCTTTTGGCGCCTCCACGATTTCCAATCGTGCTCCTTCGGCCAACTCGGACACCTCTCCATAAATGGCTCCCCGAACAGGACTCGAACCTGTGACAACTCGATTAACAGTCGAGTGCTCTACCAACTGAGCTATCAGGGAACAATATTCAATTCAAGTGATTGATCACCTGAAAACTAGATACGAAACGAATTTACAGCACATTAGACTCCGTAGCATTCACCCGATGTGGTATCGGGGTCCCCGAAAAGTATTCGGCATCCGCTTCAAAGCTTTGCTTCACTTTTTGGGGTGATTTTGGATAAGCCCTCGACCGATTAGTATTGGTCAGCTCCATGCATTGCTGCACTTCCACCTCCAACCTATCTACCTCGTCGTCTTCAAGGGGTCTTACGAATTGGGAAATCTCATCTTGAGGGGGGCTTCACGCTTAGA
>NZ_JAVFHM010000069.1:0-671 GCF_041954005.1 Priestia sp. BR_2
GACAAATGGGATCAATTAATGTTTTATAGAAATGATATGTATGTGGCTGGAATTGATGGTGAAACACTTTATAAAATGTTCGAAGAAGCAACCGAATATCAATATGTTTACTATCGATTTAGTGAAGAATATGATAACTTCTTTATGCATCTAGAATCACAATTTAGTAGCTATCAAAATGAGCTAGTGAGTAAAAAACCAAGGGTTATTCGCCTAAGTAGTGGTATGTTGACGTGGCTTAGAAGCTTACCTCGTATTACACAGATTTCAAATAATATGAGTGAAGAACAACGTACCTTTAAAGAACTGATTAGAAAAAGCGAGATTAACCCGCAGGATACATTAAAGAAACTTTTTGCTCTATATAAAGAGGATATTGAATTTGTTACAAGAAATAAAAAATCTTTAGAAATTCACTTCCCAATGTATCTAAATTCAATAGAGAAAGAAGTAAATAAAGTAATTAAAGTTGAAAGCTTTGAGGATGCAAGAAACTGGGCAATGCAGCAAGAACCAGCTATTCAAAAAAGAAATTCCTTAGTGAAAAGTTTGTTAAGAACTAGTGGAGCTAAAAAACCTATTGAAGAATTCATATCAACTTTTTCAGGTGTAGAAATTGAGAATTGGTCCGACAGAACTAGTGAGGTATTTAAACAACAATTAGCAAACGA
>NZ_JAVFHM010000070.1:0-14706 GCF_041954005.1 Priestia sp. BR_2
CAATGAGGTTTACCGTTAAAAAAGACAAACGTAAAGGTTAACGAGCCTCCTGGTAACGGGAGTCATTAGGGAAGCTGCGGCGGACTAGGATTTAAAGGTTCCAGAAAGACACACCCGTTACCTGCGCAAAGGGGTGCTGAAAACGCTGCCAAAGCGGCTATGGAACACGGTATGAAAGCGGTGGAAGTCATGGTTAAAGGTCCTGGTGCTGGTCGTGAAGCAGCAATTCGTTCCCTGCAAGCAGCAGGTCTCGAAGTGAACCTGATCAAAGACGTAACACCAATTCCACATAACGGATGCCGCCCACCAAAACGTCGTCGCGTATAATGAAGTCATCCTGTTAATGTGGTATAAATCCGTTGCAATCTGCTAATAATGGTTGTTTAGGCATACTACTACATGGATTACTGGATAAGATGACAGTTTCATATAGGAGCGACGTTTGAAGGAGGGGTACTTGCGTGATTGAAATCGAAAAGCCGAAAATTGAGACCGTTGATGTCAATGAAGAAGGAACCTATGGGAAATTCGTTGTTGAGCCTCTAGAGAGAGGATATGGCACGACGCTGGGGAACTCGCTTCGCCGCATCTTGTTATCCTCACTCCCGGGTGCAGCCGTCACATCGATTCAAATCGATGGCGTGCTTCATGAATTCTCCACGATTCCGGGTGTCATGGAAGACGTGACCGAGGTCATCCTGAACCTGAAAGCTTTGTCTCTGAAAATTCATTCCGATGAAGAGAAAGTGTTCGAGATTGATGCGGAGGGTGAAGGGGTTGTTACTGCTGGTGACATCCGTGCGGATAGTGATGTGGAGATTCTGAATCCGGATCTTCATATTGCGACGCTGGGCCCTGGTGCAAGACTTCATATGCGTATTTTTGCCAGTCGCGGTCGTGGCTATGTCCAGGCGGATCGGAACAAACGCGATGACCAGCCTATCGGCGTCATTCCCGTCGATTCGATCTACACTCCGATTAGCCGTGTTAACTACGGCGTGGAAAATACGCGTGTTGGCCAAGTAACCAACTACGACAAACTGACGCTTGAAATTTGGACGGATGGCAGCATCCGCCCAGAAGAAGCCGTTAGTCTCGGCGCGAAAATCTTGACTGAGCATCTGTTCCTCTTCGTGGGTCTGACCGACGAAGCGAAGGATGCGGAGATCATGGTCGAGAAAGAAGAAGACAAGAAAGAAAAAGTGCTTGAAATGACGATCGAAGAGCTGGATCTTTCCGTTCGTTCCTACAACTGCTTGAAACGTGCCGGCATTAATACGGTACAAGAGCTGACTACGAAAACCGAAGAGGATATGATGAAAGTCCGGAACCTCGGACGCAAATCCTTGGAGGAAGTTCAAGAGAAGCTCGAAGAGTTGGGCCTGGGACTTCGTACGGAAGAATAACAGATTCGGCTTAGCTTAGCAAAGGAGGGAAAAACACATGGCATACCAAAAGTTGGGCCGCGATTCCAGTGCGCGTAAAGCGTTGTTCCGTGACCTGGTAACCGACCTTTTCTTATATGAGCGTATTCAAACGACTGAAGCCAAAGCGAAAGAAGTTCGTTCGATCGCTGAGAGACTGATCACAAAAGCAAAAAAAGGTGATCTGCACGCTCGTCGTCAAGTAGCTGCATTCGTGCGTCGTGAAACGGTTGACGGTGAACAAGATGCAATCCAAAAATTGTTCTCCGAAATCGCTCCTCGCTACGTAGAGCGTCCAGGCGGATACACGCGTATCCTGAAACTGGGTCCTCGTCGTGGTGACGCAGCTCCAATGGTTTATTTGGAACTGGTAGATCGCGCGTAATTTCGTTTTGTTCCATTGAAGTGACTGAAGTTATGTATGCCCGGCTCTTCAGATGTTTATTCTAGGGGCCATGAACGGGAAGTGGTGCGAGATATAGTCGATCATTTGGTTCGACTCGTCTCGACTACTCCATGGGCTACGATAACGGGGACCTTCTAGTCATGTGGCTGACTCGAAGGGTTCGGCTTAACATGATGAAAAGGAGCTCCTATGGGGCTCTTTTTTTGATAGATATGGAACTCATGAGTTTTCAGCGAAGCTGATGAGGTTCTAAATCGCAAGTTTCGTTGCGGAATCATTCGATGAAAGCACGCAGGAGGCAAGCAATGCGTAATCTTCTGATGAAGGTCAGTTACGACGGTACCGATTATAACGGCTTTCAGACCCAGCCCGGTGGCCACACGATTCAGGACTATTTGGAGGAAGCCATTCGCCGCTTGTCCGGAGAGCAGCTCAAGATTACGGCTTCCGGCCGGACAGATGCCGGGGTGCATGCCCGCGCCCAGGTATTTAATTTTTACACGGCTTCCCCCATTCCCGTGGAGCGTTGGTGCATGGCATTAAACACTTGGCTGCCGGAAGATATCGTGGTTTCGGATGCAATGGAGGTACCGATGGAATTCCATTCCCGCCATGCAGCGAAACGCAAAACCTATCGTTTTACCATCAATGCGAATCAATATCCGGATCTATTCAACCGGCGGTACCAGATCCATCATCATGGAAAACTGGATATCGCAGCGATGGAGCAGGGACTTTCTCATCTGATCGGAACGCATGACTTTACAACGTTTGCGTCACGAAAGTCGACGAAGCCGTCCCATGTCCGTACGATTTTTGATGCTTGGATCGAGAAGGATACATCCATGTGCCGCCCAGGCACCAGAGATCAAGGAATCATTCATACGTTCATATCCGGGAACGGGTTTCTGCAGCACATGGTCCGGATCATTATGGGAACGTTGATTGAGGTAGGGGAAGGCAAGCGCCATCCGGATGATATGAAGGTCATATTGGAAGCCCAAAATCGGGCGGCAGCCGGTCCCACAGCGATGGGCAAGGGCTTGATGTTATGGGAAGTGGATTACGATATCGCCGGCCAAGAGAAGCTGCAATGACTGACGCGATACGTGCCACGCAGACGGCTGTTCCCCAAAGAACCGGAAAGCGTTCGGGATGCGTTTGGCGGCTTGTTTGAATCAAACCGCAGGGTGTAAGGTAGAAAAGCAAAAAACACTTGCGGAAGTGGGCGTAATCCTGTATTATATAAGTTGTGTTTTCTTAACGGCTCTCCCACAGCCCCGGTTAAGAGAATGCCAATAGCAAGACAGCAACACCATGAAAATGCTTTACACATGAACGAAGATAAATGATGAAAATTAATGATGATTTTCGGACGAATACAAGGAGGAACTATACATGCGTACCACCTATATGGCGAAGCCAAATGAAGTTGAGCGCAAATGGTACATCGTTGATGCCGAAGGCAAAACGCTTGGCCGTTTGGCAAGTGAAGTTGCGGCTCTGATCCGCGGCAAACATAAGCCTCAATTCACTCCACATGTTGACACAGGGGATTTCGTGGTTGTTATCAACGCCGAGAAAATCCACCTCACTGGCAAAAAGATGGAGAACAAGAAATATTATCGTCACTCCCTGCATCCAGGTGGATTGAAAGTAACTTCAGCTCAAGACCTGATTGCTAAATTCCCAGAGCGTGTAATCGAAAGCGCGGTTCACGGCATGCTTCCTAAAACTCGCATGGGCGAGAAAATGAAGCTGAGACTGAAAGCATACGCAGGCACGGCACATCCACATGAAGCACAAAAACCAGAAGTTTACGAACTTCGCGGTTAATTAAAAAGGAGGACAGTTTCATGGCACAAGTACAATACTATGGGACAGGTCGTCGTAAGCACTCGGTAGCACGTGTACGCCTCGTACCGGGTGAAGGACGCATTGTCATCAATAAACGTGATATCAATGAATATTTCGGTTTGGAAACACTCAAACTGATCGTTAAACAACCTTTGAATCTGACAGAAACACTGGGCAAATATGACGTGCTTGTCATCGCTCACGGTGGCGGCATCTCCGGTCAAGCTGGAGCAATCCGTCACGGTATCTCCCGTGCTCTTCTGAAAGCAGATCCTGAATTCCGTCCTTCTCTGAAAAGAGCTGGATTCCTGACTCGCGACCCTCGTATGAAAGAACGTAAGAAATACGGTCTTAAAGCAGCTCGTCGCGCGCCTCAGTTCTCCAAACGTTAATATTCGATTTACCAAGCCCTTGGCCATTACGGTCAAGGGCTTTTTTGTGGTGTCTGAAAGCATAATTCTCGAAGCATAGGTCTCCCGGTTATGGCAACACACCGTCCTCTGCACGAAGTCTGTCTACTGTGTTGGAAAAGTGGACAAGACAATTGTAGTCAGGTTGTCCACAAAGATATGCACATCATGGTGAGCACATTAGGGATACGTTCGCGTGTTTTGGGGCATGTTGTTCACATCATGTGCACAGGTTGAGGATAGAAAGAATGAAGCTGGTCTCCGAGCATGATCATCTGACATCGTTAACCACTTGACTTCATATGTAAATAGAGATATATTATTAATTGCAAATTAATTAAGTACTTAAATAATTAATATTTAATCATTAATTAGATAAGTAATTTCTTGGAGCAGTAAGGGGTGATATGGTTGGATCGCAATGAAGAGATTTTTAAGGTGTCGTCGATGTTCCGGGCGCTGCTGAAGAACATTTCTCAAGAATGGAACAAGTCGAGCGCCGGGAAATACAATTTAAGTTTCCCTCAATTTCAGGTGCTGTATGTATTAAAGATGAGAGGACCTCTAAAGGTCTCGGAGCTTGCTGAAGTTTTGTCTTTGACGCCGCCGGCTATAACCGGACTGACGGATAAATTGGTTGCAGAAGGATATCTGCAGAAAGAACGCGCCGAGGATGACCGCAGAGTTGTCAACATCACGCTCTTGGAACCGGGGCTTGAGATCATTAAGAAAGTGAAGAAGGATCAAAAAGAAATGATCCAGGGATTTTTCGACTTCCTCTCAGAGGAAGACATTCAGCATTTAAGAAGAATCTTCTCCTTGATGCTGTCAAACATAGATAAAAACAATCACAACGGGTAGAGGTGGAGCATGGAGCATTTAACGCTTAAACGTAAAGTTTCGATTATGATCGCGATCATGGCTGCGATGTTCTTCGCAGCCATTAACCAGACGATAACAAGCACCGCGATGCCGCGGATTATCGCCATTCTCGATGGCATGGATTATTATACATGGACCATCAACATTTATTTGTTAACATCAACGATCGCTACCATACTGGTTGGCAAGCTGTCCGACATGTTCGGACGTAAGCCGTTTATATTGATAGGTATATTGTTTTTCATGTTAGGGGCTTTCCTGACGGGTACTTCGACAGACGTGTATCAGTTTATCATTTATCGCGGTATTCAAGGTATCGGTGCCGGCATTATCCAGTCAACGGCATTTATGTCGGTCGGGGACTTATTCCCGCCGCGGGAACGTGGTAAATGGATGGGCCTGATGACGGCGGTATTCGGTTTTTCCAGTGTCCTGGGTCCTACGCTTGGCGGTTACCTGGTCGATAACATTGAATGGCGCTGGTTATTCTGGATCTTCCTGCCGCTGGGCGTCGTTGCCTTTATCATGATCATGACATTGTTCCCTAAGGTCGAACGCAAACCGGGTCAATCCATCGATTATTTGGGCTCCTTATTCCTGACAACGGCCATCGTTCCGTTGCTTCTTGCCTTTTCTTGGGCAGGTACGGAATATCCTTGGGGATCGCCGGAAATTATCGGTCTCATAGCGGCTTCGGTCGTATCGGCCATCATCTTTATATTTGTTGAGACAAAGGCCAAGGAACCGGTTTTGCCGCTGAGTTTGTTTAAGAACAGCGTCGTTACGGTTTCCAATCTGATTGGATTCATTATGAACTTCGGTTTGATGGGCGCGATGATTTACATCTCGTTCTACGTGCAGGGCGTACTCGGCATTTCGCCTACCTATGCCGGGTATGTAACGATTCCGATGTCGGTCTTCATGATGGGAATGAGCGCCGTCGTGGGCCAGCTGATCGCGAAGAGCGGCAAGTACAAACGTTACGCGCTGCTTGGCGTACCGATCATGATTGTGGGCATGGGTATCATGGTATTCATGGATAACCTGTGGCTGACCGTGGTCAGTACCATCATTTTCGGTGTCGGTCTTGGTTTGGGCATGCCGGTATTCTCGCTGGCCACGCAAAATGCAGTATCGCACAAAGAGCTTGGCGTAGCGACGGCTTCTTCCCAATTGTTCCGTAATCTTGGCGGTACGATCGGTATCGCGGTTATGGGTACGGTTATGTCGAATAACCTGACGAAGAATTTGAAGGATGCACTTCAGTCGGAGAGCGCGCCTGACTTCAGCTCCTTGGATCCGCAGATGGCCCAGCAGATGCTATCGTTCGCGAATCCGCAGACGCTGATGAATAAGCCGTTGATCGAACAGACGCAAGCAAGCCTTCCTGCAGATGTGCAGCCATTATTCCTGCAGATGATAGACAGCATTCGCGATGCGCTCGGAAATACGCTATCCATGGTATTCCTTACCGGGATGCTGGTGCTTGTGGTCGCATTGCTGCTCGTATTCTTCTTGAAGGAAATTCCGCTGCGGACAACGAATCAGGCATCGGCTCCCAAGTCCGAGGATTCGGAAGGAAAAAGTGCCGGTGCAGGCATGAGAGCCAAAGAGGTATCCGTAGCATCGGAGTAAGGTCCAAGACTTGTCATAATGTTTGGAAAATAGAATAGAGAGAAGCCCCTTCCTGCTTGTGCAGGAAGGGTTTTTTCGTTTTTTATGGTAACGATTTGATGGTTGACATTTATTAGGAATGTTTTATACTGTATTTAATTCATATTATTTCAGTAGGATTATCGGGATTAACGAAAAATGGGGGAGGCATCCAATCATGAATTTGCTGGAGAAAGAAGATCTGATCCGAGTGCAAGCTGAAGAGCTTGAGCACGCATCGGCTGAGGAAGTCATCGAATATGCTATCAAGACGTTTCCTAACATAACGTTTGCTTGCAGCTTTGGAGCAGAAGATGTGGTATTGGTCGATATGATTCAGAAGATCAGTCCGTCGACGGATATTTTTTATCTGGATACCGACTTTCATTTCAAGGAGACATATGAAACGCGGGATCGTATGGCAGAACGTTATGGGCTGGAATTTGTGCGCGTATCTCCTCTCATCACGCCGGAAGAGCAAGCGGCTCAGCATGGCGAAGCATTATGGAGCGTCAGCCCGAACGAATGCTGCAACATCCGCAAGGTAGAGCCGTTGACCCGGATTCTGTCTCAATACGAGGCTTGGATCACAGGCATACGAAGAGATCAAGCCCCTACCCGGGCGAACTCGAAGAAGATTGAATATGATACCAAGTTCGGTTTGGTGAAGTTCAATCCGATCGCGGGCTGGACGAGTGAGGATGTGTGGAATTACATCCGCACGAACGAGATCATCTACAACCCGCTGCATGATCAGAATTATCCGAGCATTGGCTGCGAATACTGCACGCGGCAGGTCATGCCGGGAGAAGATCCACGTGCAGGACGCTGGTCCGGGCATGAGAAGACGGAGTGCGGGCTTCATAAATAAACAGATAAGAACCACTTGCCTTATCACAGTTGCAGCATAAGAAGGAGGAATTATTCATGACAGCCATACTCCCTCATGGCGGCACCCTGGTACAGCGGGTAGCCCAAGGAGAAGAACGTGAAGCTTTGTTGAAGCAGGTTGACACCTTTCATAAGATCCCTGTAAACGCCTGGAGCATTTCGGACTTGGATCTAATCGGGGTCGGAGCATTTTCGCCATTGCAGGGATTTCTGAACGAGCAGGACTACAAATCTGTCGTTTCCAATATGCGTTTATCTGACGGAACGGTGTGGAGCATACCGGTCACGCTGGCCGTAGATGAAGACACGGCGGCGAAGCTCGTAGTCGGCGAGAAGGCGGCGCTTGTAGGAGAAGAAGACGGCGTCGTTTATGGCGTCATCGATGTCGAGAGCGTCTACCAGGTCGATCAGCAAGTCGAGGCTGTACAAGTATTCAAGACCGATGATCCGGAACATCCAGGCGTGAAAAAGCTTTTGGAACGACCTGCGACGTATGTTGGAGGTCCGATTCAAGTATTGAATCGTCCACAGCCGGAACGTTTTGGCGAGTTTTATTTTGATCCGGCAGAGACACGCGCACATTTTAAAGCCAAGGGCTGGAATACGGTTGTCGGCTTTCAGACCCGAAATCCGGTCCACCGTGCACATGAGTACATTCAGAAAAGCGCAATGGAAATCGTAGATGCGCTATTCCTCAATCCGCTCGTGGGAGAGACCAAATCGGATGACGTTCCTGCCAACGTGCGGATGAAGAGCTACCTCACCTTGCTGGAGAACTATTACCCCGCGGATCGTACCTTCCTGGGCGTATTTCCGGCTGCCATGCGTTATGCAGGCCCAAGGGAAGCCATATTCCATGCCATGGTTCGTAAAAATTATGGATGCACTCATTTTATCGTGGGCCGGGATCACGCCGGAGTCGGCGACTACTACGGCACTTACGAGGCACAGGAAATTTTCAAGAATTTCACTGCGGAAGAGTTAGGCATTACCCCGCTGTTCTTCGAGCACAGCTTCTTCTGCACAACGTGCGGAAACATGGCCTCGAGCAAAACATGCCCGCATCCTAAGGAGGACCATCTGACCTTGTCGGGAACGAAGGTTCGCGGCTTGCTTCGCGAGGGGCAGTGCCCGCCGCCGGAATTTACGCGCCCGGAAGTTGCGCAAGTACTGATCGAAGGCATGAAAGAGCAGATCACGGTATAACGAAGGCATAAATAACCACCTTGTCCCATATGATGGAGTAGAACAACTCATGGGACGAGGTGGTTTTGTTATGTCCAGGCGGAGAACGGACAAGGTTACGGTATGGATATCGTTGAAGAGAATCAAACAAACCCTGATTGGTGCCGTACTACTGGCACTGCTCATTATCGTAGTGACGTACGAAATCCCCTCTGCCAAAACGTCCAATACCTGGAGCCTGCCGCTTGCCGGCAAAGTCATTGCCCTTGATGCAGGCCATGGCGGGCCAGACGGGGGAGCAGTAAGCCGCCAAGGCGTCATAGAGAAGGATGTAAACCTGGCCATCACCTTGTATCTACGTGATTACTTGCAGCAGGCAGGCGCGCTTGTCATTATGACAAGAGAAGGAGACTACGACCTGGCGGCGGAAAGCACCAAGGGATATTCCAAGCGGAAAACGGAAGACCTCAAACAACGCGTGCGGATGATCGAGGACAGCAAGGCCGACCTGTTTATCAGCATGCATCTGAACAGCATTCCGTCCAATCGGTGGAGAGGCGCGCAGACCTTTTTCCCGCCGAATAACGAGGACAGCAAGAAACTTGCCGAATTGATCCAGGCTGAAATTAGGCATAACCTGGAGAATACGCAGCGTCTGGCCAAAACGGACGACAAGATATATTTGCTCCAAGCCCTGCGCATGCCATCCGCCCTGGTCGAGGTCGGTTTCTTGTCCCACCCGGAGGAATCCGAATTGCTTCGGGACGAGAAATACCAGAGGAAGGTCGCAGCTTCCGTGTATAACGGCATTTTGCGGTATACCTCCGGAGAGTCCATCAGCGAGTCGTCACAAGCTGCAGAGTAATGGTATAATAGACACGAATAACGAAACATTGTCTATTCCATTACATAGAGCAGAGGTGCTTATATGCTGACTAGAGAAACGGTGCAGGAGATACTCCAGCCTTTACGTGATCCCGAAACCGGGAAGAGCCTGATGGAGCTCCAGCGTATTCGAGATATTGTAGTCAAGGAACGCACGGTTCGACTATCCGTGACGTACAGCAGCGAAGATGTACGCGCTTCCCTGGAAGCGCAGATCAGAGAAATTCTGGAGGCGATGGGGGCAGAGGATATTCATATCCGCATGCGTCCCCTGGACAATGCCTCAAACCAAGCGAACCGCGAGGAAGCCAACGATCGCGACAAGCTGACAAAAGGGCATGCTGCCGGCATGGAGCAGAATACGCTTCTAAGCGAACAATCCGGCGTTCATTTCATTGCGATCGCAAGCGGCAAAGGCGGCGTCGGCAAATCCACCGTTACGGTGAATTTAGCCGCAGCTTTGGCCCGACAAGGGAAGAGGGTCGGTCTGATTGACGCGGATATTTACGGATTCAGCGTGCCGGACATGATGGGTATTGAGGAAGGGCCCTCCGTAACCGAAGACGGCGTCATTCACCCGGTTGAGCGCTTTGGCGTCAAGGTCATGTCGATGGGCTTCTTCATCCGTGAGAACAGTCCGGTGATTTGGCGCGGACCGATGCTTGGCAAAATGCTGCGTCAATTTTTCACCGATGTCGCTTGGGGGGATTTGGACTACATGCTGCTTGATCTGCCGCCAGGAACCGGTGACGTGGCGCTGGACGTGCATCAGATGATTCCGCAGAGCAAAGAGATCATCGTAACCACCCCGCATGCTACGGCGGCGTTTGTTGCCGCCAGAGCGGGTGCGATGGCCTTGCAGACCGATCATGAAATTCTAGGCGTCGTCGAGAACATGTCCTATTATGTCTGCTCCCATGGCGGTGAGAAGGATTATGTGTTCGGTCGTGGAGGCGGAGGCAAGCTTGCCGAGACGCTTCATACGGAGCTTCTCGCGCAGCTTCCGTTGGGGGCCCCGGATAATCACCCTTCGGAGCCGGATTTCTCGCCATCGGTTTATAAACCGGGGACCGAGAGCGCAGCGATTTACGAAGAGATCGCCTCACGAATCGCGGCTAAGCTTGAAGGATCCGTTTAAGACCAACTCATAATATGACGAAACAAGCTCCCTCTGCAGGGAGCTTGTTCTATTTTTCGGAATGGATGCTTTAACCGCCGCCGCCGCCATCACCGCCGCCTTCTTCGCCGCCGCCGCTTTCACTGCTACCTTCACCGCCGCCACCGCCTTGCTCTTCTTGGCCTTGTCCCTCGCCTTGTTTTTTCTTTTCCACTTTAGGCTGAAGTTCATCTTTCACGACCGTTTTGAGCAGTTCCAGAACCTCCATGCGGAACAGCGGATTTTGCATAGCTTCCTGCATCACGGTCATGGACTGTTTGCGATAGTCCGGCGTATTGGTCAATTCAAGAAACGATTTCATCACATCCGGTGATTTTAACATATCCTGAATAGCCTTTTGATACGTAGGGTCCTTGATCAGCTGCATATGCAGCTGCTTGCTCTCGGAATTAATGGCCTTGGCAAAATCGCCGGCGAATTGCGGATCGGTCATGATCTTCTCAATTTCCTTCTTATATTCATCCGACACCAGCGTATCCTTAACAGCCATCCGAATTTGATCGCCAGATTGGGCGGACATCATCCGCATTCCCATTGATCCTCCGCTGCCTGAGGAACCGCCGGCTCCGCCCCCCATCGCTTCTTCCACCGCTTTTTTGCCTTCGTCGGTTTTCAGAATGTCGACCACCATAGACTTGATTTCTTTATAGCCAAGCTGCGGGGACGAGCTTTGTTCTACGCCACAAGCGGTAAGCACCATGGCAGCAACGAAGACGATAATACATAAACGAAATAACGGCCACTTCATTACCGTTGTCCTCCTTTTTTCGCAAGAAAAATCCTTCTGCGTGCGGTCTGTCTTTTCGTGAAAGTAAGTTGAATGTCATTTTTCTTACGGGTCTTCGCATAGTATGCGATGGATTTGCAGAAATATGTCGGATTCAGAATGGTTTTTTATTGTGAACGTTGGTAAAATAATGATCTGTGGGGGTGGAAGTTAGTTGAGCTTACGTAAGTGGTCCAAATTGTTTTTGAAAACGCTGCTCGTCGGGGCAGTGGCGGCATTGATCGTAGGTCTGGTCCTGCAGTTGTTTAATGGCGCTATCGAGTTCACGGGAATGGCCGATTTATTGATATACCCGCTGATTTTGTTAGGCTCTGGGGCGCTGGTGAGCGTATACTCCCAGATGGGCTTTTTTGCATACCTGACGTTAAATTATATGGGGATTGGCATATTCCGAAGAAAGACTTGGCAATACATTCAGATCGTGTTGGCTGTACTGGCATTGCTGGAGCTGATGTTCTTCCGTACGTTTGTCGGCGGATCCACCAGCCTGCAGCAGGATTTGATTCTGGGTATCTCCATACTGGTCATTGCCATTGTCGTTGCTTACCTCAAAGTAAAGAGCACAAATGCCAACGCATGGATCCCGACGCTGTTCTTCATGATGGCCATTTCCATCGTAGAGATTATCGGCGTGCTGCAAATCGGAGTGAGCAACGCCACGATTTTTATGGTTGTACCGTTGCTGATCTGTAATGCATACCAGATTCTGACGCTTCATAAAGTTACACAAGACGAAAAAAAGAGCTAACGCCTTAGCTCTTTTTTTGTTAAGCATTATTTAATGTTAAGGGTCTTCATGAGTCATAGCCCGCCTGCGTCTTCGATGCTCTTCTGCAATGAAGCGTGATCGCGGACCTCGGTGCCTTGGGTGCTGCCCTGTTGAAGCAGATCGGTGACCGTGACGAACTCGTAGCCTTGATTGCGAAGTTCCTTGATGATGAGAGGCAGCGCTTCATGGGTTTGCTTCACCGAATCGCTGGCGTGCATCAGCACGATATCTCCCGGATGGGCTTTGGAGACGACGCGATCGACGATTTTCTCGACGCCGATGTTCTTCCAATCCCTGGAGTCGGTATCCCACTGGATCACCGTGTAGTTCAGGCTTTGGGCGATGCTGAGGACTCTTTTGTCAAAATCCCCGTTCGGCATCCGTATCAATTTGGGTTCTTGTCCGGTCATTGCGGTTAAAATAGTGTGTGCCGAAGAAATCTGCTTGCGTATTTCCTCGTCGGTGAGCGTGCTGTAATTATCGTGCTTGAAGCCGTGGCTCCCGATTTCATATCCGCTTTCCTTGATGGCATTCACGATATCGGGATGCGTTTTGCTCCATGGCGCAGACAGGAAGAAGGTTGCCTTTTGAACTCCATTGTCCTTTAAGGCCTGTAAAATGGGCTCTGCGCGTTTTTCGCCCCAGCTGATGTCAAAGGTCAACGCAATCTGTTTCTTGTCCGTAGACACGCTGTAAATCGCTGACGGGTTGTCCTCGGAGAAGACCGAGATGTTGTCACTCTCCACATAAATAACGCCGATTGCAAAGATCGCCGCGGCAAGAACGAAGAAAAACCGCTTAATCTTTCTGCCGTTGAATACATAAAAAGAATTCATAATACGTGCGCCCCTCTCCCTTCAGTGTGCAATAGCTTGTTTACTTTCAACATATGCTCGTACTTGCGAGTTATACCAATTTAGGAGGTTCTCGAATGTTACGTTTTAGCATTTTTCTTAGAGATTTAAGATCCATCCGGAAGGCATTGCTCTTGGCGGCGGTTCTATTCATAGCCGGAATCGCAGCGGGAGCAAGCTCAGAGGGATTTGAGCAATTCCTTCTGGGTCAGCTTCAAGGGCTGGGGGAGATTAGCCAGCAGCTAGGTTCCTCCGATCATCCGGAATGGAACTTTTTTGTGTTCATCTTTCTGAACAACAGCATTAAAAGCGTGCTGGTTATGTTTTCGGGCTTGCTGCTGGGAGTGATTCCATTTTTCTTCCTGGTCGTTAACGGCATGGTGATTGGTTTCCTGGTGAAAGTCGTGGGGGAGAGCGGAGAGAGTCTGTTCGATCTGATCGTGAAGGGGCTGCTGCCTCATGGCATCATTGAGATACCGGTTATTGTGATTGCCTGCGGGTACGGCCTGGCTTTTGGCGGGCTGGTATTGAGAAGCGTTGTGGCAACAGGGGAACGCAGAAGCGGGATAGGCGCGGAGTGGCGAGGCTTTTGGCGGAAGCTGGGTACTGCTTCTTTATGGGTTGTCGTGCTGCTGCTCGTGGCCGCTATGATCGAAAGTACAATTACGTTGTGGCTGATGTCATAATTTTCCCGGAAATTGTGCATACCTAATAAAGCAGCTTGGCAGAGCAAAGAGAGAGCTGCGTGGACAGGGCGTACATCATGATGTTCAGACAGCTTTCATTCGGTTTAGAGATCCCGCCAAAACGGTTAATCACCATTACATAGGCAAGTGCAGCTTTAATCCGATTGAAGAGACGTGACATGTTCGCTTAAATATATAAGGAGGTCCTATCATGCTGGGAATGCTATTCAATGAGAAAGAGTGCAAAGAGCTTGATTATGTACTGCGAAAAGAACTGGATGAAATGCTGCTGGATTTGAGCGACCAACGATTGGACCAAAATATCAGGCAGGCGATCGCTAACCGATATAAAACGGTATTTCGCATGTATGCCCGCTTTGCCCCGCAGAAAGAACTCTCCAAATATGCGCGTAACGGGAAGTTTCCGCAAATCAAACATTAATTCTGCGAAAAAGTGTTGACTAACCGGCTAACTATATGTTAAATTAATTTTCGCTTCCTTTTCGAAGGTGATGCCGCCAACCGGCGGCCATCAAACTTCAAAACAAACTTCAAAAAACTTTTTTAAAAAAAGTACTTGCAAAGTTGATAGGAAGTATGATATATTATAAAAGTCGCCGCTGAGATGCGGATGACAAATAAGAAACACAGATTGATCTTTGAAAACTGAACAACGAGTGAGTAAAACGAACCACTTTTGGTGGGACGTTGAAATAGAGAATTGAACAAATTCTCGTCAGTTAAGAAATGAGCAAGTCAAACTTTATTGGAGAGTTTGATCCTGGCTCAGGACGAACGCTGGCGGCGTGCCTAATACATGCAAGTCGAGCGGACTTGATG